>JADGCR010000116.1 GCA_015228895.1 Magnetococcales bacterium | reverse complement strand
CACCGGGCCACCGGGAACCCCTGGACCGCCTGACCGTGGCCTTGAACGACGCCCGCGGGGCCTCCGCCCGCGAGCGCGCCCGACGTCTGGCCTCCGCTCCCCGTCATCCCACCCCGCGGGCCGCCCTGGCCCACATGGAGCGGCGCGGGCTGGACTTTTCCCAGGCCCGCCCGGAGCTGGGTCACGCCACCAACGCGGTGGCCCTGATCGGTCGCCGCTCCGTGGCCAGGGGCGTCTTTTTCGACCGGCGCATGTTCCTGATCTCCTACGATCCCACCACCGATCCGGAAGGCGCCATCGTGGAGGGGATTCTGCTGGCCGCGGGTCCGGTGGGGGCGGGGATCGCCCTGGAGTACTATTTTTCCAGTGTGGACAACGATCGTTACGGCTGCGGCACCAAGGTGGTGCACAACATCACCGGCCTGTTCGGGGTGATGGAGGGGAGCGCTTCGGATCTGCGCACCGGGTTGCCCCGACAGATGATCGAGATTCACGAAGCCATGCGGCTGCTGGTGGTGGTGGAGCAACGCCCGGAGATCCTGACCGGGATCTATCGGCGTCAGCCGGAGATCCGGGAACTGGTGGGCAACGGCTGGATCGTGCTGGCCGCCATCGACCCGGAGAGCGGGGTGATCCACCTGTTCTCACCGGAGACCGGGTGGTCCCTGTGGGAGGATGACGGCATGGCGGCGGTTCCCGTGACGCCTCACTCCGCCGCGTGGTACGCGGGCCATGCCGGCCCCCTGCCTCCGGCCCTCATCGCGTTGGAGGATTGATCATGGCATGGGGCTGGATGATCTGCATTCCGTTGTTCCCCTGGTTGGGGGCGTTGTGGATCGGCGTGGGGATGCTGACCGGTGGCCGGCAAGGGGAAGCCGGCGAGCGGGGCACGGCCCGCATCGCCCTGGGGAGCGTGGGGCTCTCCCTGTTGGGCATGGCGCTGCTGGATCTCCATGCGGCGTGGCACGGGGTGGCGGGCCATGTGCTCCTGTTCCCCTGGTTGACGAGCGGTCCCTTCGTGGTGAACCTCAGCCTGCTTCTGGATCTCCCCGCGCTGGTCATGGGGAGCCTGGTGGCGGGCAGTGGATTCCTGACCCTGGGCTTCGCGATCGACTATCTGCATCGCGAGGCGGGTTTTCATCGCTTTTTCGCCGTGTTGTGCCTGTTTGTCGGCGGCATGGAGTGGATTGCCATGGCGGGCAACCCGGTGTTGACCTTCGTGGGCTGGGAGGCGGCCGGCATCAGCTCCTATCTGCTGATCGCCTATGCCTGCGACCGGACCACCGCCACCCGCAACGCCACCCGCGCCCTGGTGACCAACCGTTTCGGGGACGCGGGCTTTCTGTTCGCCATCGCCATGGCGTTCCTGTTCGTGGGCAATCTGGAGTGGCCGGAGATCTTCGCGATGAACCGTCAGGTCAGCTCCCTGGTGGTGGGGGTGATCGTCGGTGGATTCCTGTTGGCCGCCCTGGCCAAATCCGCCCAGATCCCCTTCGTGGCCTGGATCGGGCGCGCCCTGGAAGGGCCGACACCCTCCAGCGCGGTGTTCTACGGGGCGCTGATGGCCCATGCCGGGGCCTTTCTGGTGATCCGACTGGAGCCGTTGTTGTGGCGTTCGCCCTTCTGGATGGTGGTTCTGCTGCTGATCGGTTTCTCGACCGCGGTTTACGCGGTCGCGGTGGGCCGGGTGCAGAGCGATGTCAAGAGCGCCCTGATTTTCTCCACCCAGGCCCAGCTTGGCCTGATCTTCGCCGAATGTGGGGCCGGCCAGTTCCGGTTCGCCCTGTGGCATCTGGTCGCCCATGCCGTATGGCGGCTCTATCAGTTCCTGCTTTCCCCCTCTTACCTTCATCTGGCCGGGGGCCGGGCGCGTCCGGTTCCGGGTTGGCTGCGGGGGAGTCGCTCCCTGTACGGTCTGGCGTTGCACCGTTTCTGGTTCGACCCCCTGAGCGACGCCCTCGTCACCCGTCCCACCCAGGCCCTGGCGGAAGAGGTGCATGTCTTCGACGAGATGGTGATCAGCCGCATGGCGGGCAGGCCTCTGCAGGAGACCCTGTTGGCGACCCGCGGGGAGTGGGGGGACAAAACCACCGAGACCTTTGCCGGTGTGACCCAGGGACGGGGCATGCTGGGACGCGTGCTGGAACGAAGCGCCAAGGTTTTCTTCTGGTTCGAGGAGCGCCTGGTCCTGAACAGCAGCGGGGATGGACTGTTGCGGGCGTTGATTTTCCTGGGGGGATACGTCACCCGCATCGAGCAGTTGCTCAGTCAGCCGCGCTATCTCATTTTGCTGATCGTGCTGACGTTCGTGGTCATTTTATAGGTCGATATCGAAAATGCTGGATGACTCCTGTTTGCTTGGATGGTTGCAGCTCCTGCCCCTGATCGCGGCCCTGGCGCTGCTGCTGGTGCGGGACGACCGGCTGGCCTTGTCCCTTGGGGTCGGATGCGCCCTGCTGGAACTGGGGGGGGCCATCCGGCTCTATCAGTTGTTGGACCTCAACCGGGATGGGTGGCAGTGGAGCCAGCGGATTCCCCTGGTGCGGGAGATCCTGGTGTATACCGTGGGCGCGGACGGGATGACCGTGTTGTTCGTCCTGCTGACCGCTTTCCTGACCCTGCTGGTGGTGGTTTACGGGGGGCTGGTGCGCCGGTTCACCCCGCTGGCCTCCTATCTGTCTCCGGTGTTGGCCTGCGAGGCGGTGCTGATGGGGCAGTTCGTCACGTTGGATCTGCTCTGGTTCACCCTGCTGGCTTTGGTCCACTCGGTGCTGATCGGTCATCTGCTGACCAACTGGTCGGGTGAGTCCATCGAGCGGTTGGCGCTGCACCGTTATTATCAATTCATGGGGAGCGGCCTGCTGATGCTTTTGGTGGCCACCCTGATGCTGGGCTGGCATCACGCCGATATCACCAACGGGGGGTGGCGGTTCGAACTGGAGGTCCTGCTCAAGGATCCCCGTTCCCGCTATTTGCAGAATGTGATCTTTTTCCTGTTGTATTATGGTCTGGCGATTCGCCTGCCGGTTTTCCCCCTGCACGGCTGGCTGCCGCAGGTGATGGAACACGGCACGGTGGTCACGGCCATGGTGCTGCTGCTGGGGTTGAAAACCGGGATCTACGGGATGGTGCGTTTTCTGATCCCCCTCTTTCCGGACGCGGTCTGGCAATGGCACACCTATGCCATCGCCATTGCCGCGGTGGGGATCTTCTACAGCGCCCTGCTGGCCCTGGTGCAGCAGAATCTGCGCAAACTGCTGGCCTACGCGGTGATCAGCCATACCGGCATCCTGATCATCGGTCTGTTCACCCTCCACCCCCACGCGTTCCAGGGGAGCGTCATCCTGACCGGGACCTTCGGCCTCTCCATCGGAACCCTGCTGCTGATGGCGGGCATTGTGTACGTGCGCACCCAAACCATGGTGATGTCCCGTCTGGGAGGTCTGTTCCACCATCTGCCACTCGTGGGCAGCGCGTTTCTGATCGCCGCCTTGTCCGTGGTGGGCATGCCGGGCACACCGGGTTTCGACGCGGTGCATCTGTTCCTGGAGGCCGCCATCGACCACTTCGGCGCCCTGCTCACGGTGGCGGCGGCCCTGGGGAACGTGGCGGCGGCGGCCTGTCTGTTGTGGGCGTTCCAGCGGGTCTTTCTGGCCACCCCCGCCGGGGGGAGCGGGGTGGCGACGGGCATGAGGCGCGCCACCCTGGCGGAGAACGGGCTGGCCGCGTTGCTGATCGCGGTGCAGTTGACCTCCGGGTTCTACGCCGATCCCTGGCTGGATCTGGTGAAGCGGGCCTCCCAGCATCTGGCCCATCCCTACGCTGAACGGGGAGAGCGGCCATGAACCCCTTTCCCTGGTTGAGTCTGTTGATCTCCCTGCCCCTGGTGGGAGCGCTGCTGGTGTGGGTGGGCGGGGGCAGGTGGGCCCGTTCCATCGCCACGGGATGCGCCGTGGCGACGCTGGGGGTGGCTCTGGGGGTGGCGGGGCGGTTCGAGCCGGGCGTGGGGACCTTTCAACTGGTGGAGAGGCACGCGTGGATGCCCTCCCTTCACAGCGCCTATCTGGTGGGCGTCGATGGGATCTCCCTGCCGTTCCTGCCCATGATCGCCCTGTTGTTCGTCGCGACCATCCTGGCGGGGTGGCATCACGCCCAGCGTCCCTTGTCCCGGCTCCATTTCGCCCTGCTGTTGTTTCTGGAGGGGGTGACGCTGGGGATCTTCTGCGCCCTGGACACCGTGCTGTTCTTTCTGTTCTGGGAGTTGACCCTCATTCCGATCTATTTTCTGGTCAGCCTGTGGGGCGTTGGTCCCAACCGTCGCCACGCGGCCTCCAAGTACACCCTGTACATGCTGGCGGGGGGAGCGCCCCTGCTGTTCGGGCTGCTGCTGCCCGCGCTCTCCGACCCCGGCGGCATGGTGTTCGATCTGACCGAACTGCTGGCCCGTCCTCTGCCACCGGAACGGCAGGGAATGGTGTTCTTTCTGCTGCTGGTGGGCTTCGGGGTCAAGATCCCCCTGGTTCCCCTGCACGCCTGGCTGCCCACCCTGGCCCTGGAGGGTCCGGTGGGGGTCACCGCGATCATGACCGGGGTGAAACTGGGTGCCTACGGCTTGATCCGCTTTGTCCTGCCCCTGGCTCCGGATGTGGCGCGGGAGTACCACTGGCTGCTGGCCGGTCTGGGCGTGGTGGCCATCATCTATGGCGGACTGGCGGCCCTGGCCCAGAGCAATTTGCGGCGCATGCTGGCCTTTTCCAGCATCAGCCATGTGGGTCTGGTGGTGCTGGGGGTGAGTTCCTTCACCTTGCAGGGGGTGCAGGGCGCGTTGTATCAACTGCTGAATTTCACCCTGACCGCGGGGGGACTGTTTTTGCTGGGAGGGTTCCTGCATCAGCGGTTGGGTTCCACCGACCTGGTGCACATGGGGGGATTGGTCCGCCCCCTGCCCTGGGTGGCGACCTTTTTTCTGCTTTTCGGCCTGGCCGGGATGGGCATGCCGCTGACCTCCGGCTTTCCGGGGGAGTTGTTGCTGCTGGTCGGGGTGTTCCAGGCCCACACCGGCTCCGGCCTGGCGGCCCTGGGGGGGGTGATTCTGGGCGCGGGCTGTTTTTTCAGTTTTTTCCGTCAGGGGTTTCTGGGGCCTCTGGGCCGCCATGTGCCCGGAGAACTGCCCCCCCTGTTGTTGCGGGAGTGGCTGGTGTTGATCCCGTTTGGGGTCTTGATCCTGCTGGGAGGGGTGTATCCCTCCGCCCTGCTGGATGTCACCCACGCTTCCGCGCAGCATTGGTTGACCAGCCGGGTGGCCCCCCGGTAACCGGCAGACAGGGGGGCAGATTTGACCACGGCTCCCTGGGGTGTTACCAAAAATCCGTCAAGCGGGAAAAAACGTGCACATCGGGTCACATGGCCTCGGCAACCGGTTCGTCTTCGTGGGGCGTGGCGTGATTGCCGACGGGCGGGGCCAGCTGCACGATCACGCTGATCAACTCATGGGCGCCGACGGTTCCGGTCTGGCCGAGACGGCAGGCACCCCCCATCTCCACGGCCAACCGTTCCAGAATCGCCAGATCGTCCTCCCGTTCCGCGCCCGGCACCCCGGCCGGAACCTGGAACAGGATCCTGAAACCGTCCTTGGGATGACGCTGGACCGAAAACAGAATCTCCCCAACCCCGCCGGAGTGGATGGCCCCCCCCAGAAGAATGGCGAGCAGGCGTCGCAAACGCTCGGTGTCCCCATGCGCCCCCCGCGGCACCCCCTGGGCGATGCGGCCCTGCAAGCGCTTGCCCGCGCCCACGGCGTAACGGGCGAAAATGGTGGCGCTCTCCTCCAGGAGTTGCAACAGGTCGAAATCCTCGCCTCCCGGCGGGGCGCCGCTCCTGGAGAAGCCGTTGTTCAGCTCTTCCACCACCGCCAGCAGCGACGTGACGGACTGGGCGAGGAGATCCAGCCGCACCTGCTGACGCGCCGGCGGGCCGGACTCCTGCAACCGTCCGATCATGCGCTGCATGCCCCGCACCAGGGAGGGAACCTCCCGTCTCATGGCCGCCAGCAGGCCGGACTGGGCGCGTCCGGCGTTGCGGGCGCAGCTTTTGGCCAGTTGCAGCTCCGCCAGCAGCTCCTCCTCCAGCAGCTTGCGATCCGTCACATCCACCAATACCGTGAACACCCCGAGAACCTGCCGTCCCGCCCCGCGCAACGGGAAACGCGCCACGGAAAAAAGACCTCGCGTCTCCCCCAGGGGCCACACCTCCTCCCCGGCCAGGGAGGCGCCATCCTCCAGGACCTGTCGTTCCTTCTGCCGCGACGCCACCTGGTGCGCCTCTCCGAAGAGCAGGGCGTCGTCGCGTTCCCGGACCTCTCCGGCCTCCACGCCGAACCACTCCTGGAAACGGCGGTTGACGAACAGATAGTTCCCGTCCGCATCCTTCAGGGTGATGGCCACCTGGGCGTGTTCCAGGATGGACCACAAGCGCGCCTCGGCCATCTCCAGCTGTTCCCGCGTCCCGGCCAACTCCTGTTGCGTTGCGGCGAGGTTTTCCCGCAGCTGCCGACTCTCCTCCTCCAACCGCGTTCTTTCGGCGGTCAGGGCGGCGCGCTCCTGGTCGTGTCCGGCGGTCAGCGCCTCCAGGTGGTTTTTCTCTTCGGTCACATCGATGAAGAAGCCCCGATGCAGTCCGCCTCCCTCTCCCGGTCGCATGGCCGTCAGGTCACGGACCCAGACGAAGCTGCCGTCCGCCCTGGCCATGCGGTATTCGAAGGTCAACGCCCGGGTTTCACCGGCGGGGATGCCGTGACGCATGCGTTGGGCCGACTCCCGATCATCCGGGTGGATGAGCGCCGCCCACTCCTCCACTCCGGTCCACACCTCTCCCTGCCGTCCCAGCAGGATCATCCACTCCCCATCCACCTGTTCGAAGCGGACGCCCGCCGGGTCCAGCACCCAGAAATAAAACCGGGCCGATCTCTGGACCAGCACGGTCTCCCCCCGACTGCTCTCCAGCAGTTTCTCCGCGCGGATGAAGGCGGCCCTGATCTCGCGGGTGTGGCGGAAGCCACGGCGCACCCCCCACAGGGCCAGCAGCAGCAACAGGGCGGAGGAGGCGGTGAGGATCTGGATTTCAAAGGCCCGCTCGGTTTCCAGTTTTTCCAGCAACGCCTTGCCGGTCTGTTCCTGGAGCA
>JADGCR010000115.1 GCA_015228895.1 Magnetococcales bacterium | reverse complement strand
GAGCCCCGTCGCTCCCGCCAACACGAAGCAACAAACAACGGGTAATGAACGGCCAAGACTCTTACGCCGCCTTACCCGTTTTTTGTTAGTGCTTCAACAAGGATCAACTTTTGCAATTACAAAGAGTGAGGAACCGCACCGATGCAAATTACAGGCATGAAATGGGGGGCCAAGTTACTCAAGTATGTCGATTTCCCGACTTCTGAAGTGCTTGGCCCGGAAGCGACACCTGACGAAATCCAGGCCCTGATCGACAAATGGGGAGGATGCCTCATCAAACCCATTTTCAAAGGGGGAATCGGCAAAAAAGGCAAGGCCGGTCTGGTAGGAAAAGCCACGGATCTGCGCACCGCCCTCAAAGAAAAAGAACGGCTCTATTTCGCCGAACATACCCACGGCAATCAAACCTCCAAATCCGAAGGGGTGACTTTCGAAGGCTTCGTGAAGGCGGAACACGAGATTTACGTCTCCATAACCGACAACACGGTGTTTCGCGCCCCCACCCTCACCATCACCCACCACGGTGGCATGGATATCGAGGAGCTCCCCCCCAGCAAAATCGCGGTGGTGCCTTTCGACCCGTTGACCGGCCTGAAGGGATTCGTCATCTCCAACGCCCTCGACAAAATGAACGCCCCGAACGAAATCCTCAGCCCCCTGGTGCAGAACATCACCAAGCTCTGGGATCTGTTCAACAATTACGGGATGACCACCCTGGAGATCAACCCCATCCGCATCTGGCGCGATCCCAATGGCCGTCTGGTCCCCATGGCCTGCGATTTCAAATGCGCCTTCGATGGCGATGACCGCAACTCCAGGCGTCTGGGTCTGCCCACCAATCTGGACAACACCAACCTGTCCGAATACGAACTGGAGGTCAATCAACTCCGGACCTATCAGGGACAGTCGGATGTCTATGTCATCAATCCCGCCGGGACCGTCACCGCCATGACTTTCGGGGGCGGGGCCAACGCCCTGGTGACCGAACTGCTGGGCGACATCGCCACCATCTCCTCCGACTTCGGCGGCAATCCCCCGTATGCCAAGATGAAACAGATCAGCGACATCACCTACAAACACTGGCTGCCCCAGACCAATGTTCTGTTCATCATCGGCGGCAAGGCCAACAACACCGACATCTACGAAACCTTCCGCGCCATGGGCGACGGATTGCGCAACTATTTCAACACCCATGGACCAACGCCTTTGTTTGTGGTGGTTGGACGGGGCGGCCCCAATCTGATTCAAGGTTTGGGCTATCTGAAAGACACTTTGGACTCGCTGGGTCTCCCTTACGCCATGTTCGGTTATGACTCGGCCATGAGCGAGGTGATCAACTATGCCAAGGCCGTGGACGACTGGATGAGAAAAGAGGGTCGTCAGGTCATCGCCAACAAGTTGGGCATCAAGAAATAGACCAGGTGTCGGCCTTGGGGTCGAATCGTTGAGAATCTAAACGGGAAAGAGGTTTTCCATGACATCATTTCATACTCAACCCAAAGAAGGGCAAAATTTCATGCATCCCCGTGGTGAGACGGAGTTTCCCTATTATGTGGGGATCCACTCCCTGGCCGAACTGGCCACCAAGGAGGATCGGGTGTGCGTTCTTAACATCATGGGGGGCGAAAGCACCACGGTGACCCCCATCAGCCATGAATACTCCGGCGGCAACATCGTCTGCGGCGTGATGCCGGGTCGCTCCGGTTCGGTGATGAAGACCAAACGGGGAGACATCCCGGTTTACAACAACGTGCTGGAAGCCCTGAACGACGGCAAGAAGTTCAACGTGGCCGTGGTCTATGTCCCACCGGACGGGGTCAAGGATGCGGTCATCGAGGCGGTGCGGGTCAATCCGGACCTCAAAAAGGTGGTCATCCTCACGGAAAAAGTGAAAGTCAAGCACGCCCGCATGATCCGCCAGTATTGCCAATGGCGCGGCGTGGATGTCTTCGGCGCCAACTGTCTGGGCGTCGGCGACGCCCACAACCACGTGCGCATTGGCGGCGCCCTGGGTGGCAACGCCCCGGAAGAGTCCCTGGTGCCGGGGTCCATTGGTCTTTATTCCAACTCCGGCAACTTCACCACCACCATCGCCACCTATCTCCTGACGGCGGGTTGGGGGACCACGGTTTCCATCTCTTCCGGCAAGGATGTCTACATCCACTTCGCCGCCCCGGAATTCACCCACGCCATGCACAACGACGATCGCACCAAGGCGGCGGTGATGTATATCGAACCGGGTGGATACTATGAGAAGGATCTGGTGTTCCACAAGCCGGTGGTCGCCTGTGTGGTGGGTCGCTGGAAGGCCAAACTGACCCGCTCCTGCGGTCACGCGGGCGCCATCGCCGGTTCCGGCGACGATGCCCTGGCCAAGGAAAAGTGGTTCATGGACAAGTTCGGCGTCAAGGCCATCTTCACCCCGGAAACCCCGGCCTGCTCGGCCAAGGGCGCGGTGGTGACCAACATCGCCCATATTCCCCAGGCCATGACCTCGGTCATGATGATGAACGGCATTCGTCCCGACTTCGAACCCCGTGGCAATCTCGCTCCCAAATGCTGGTTCTTCAGCGCCCAGGACGCGCCCCTGCCCAAGGAGCTGCAACTGCCCGTGGTGGAGGCCCTGCATCCCTACAACGAACAGATCGCGGCTCTGGCCAAACAGGTGGGCGCCATCTTCCCCCGCCAGGCGATGAAGGACTGCTCCGGGGCGTCCCGCATGGATGCCTCGACCCAGGTTTCCCAGTTGCATGGGGTGAGCGTGCTGGACGCCTCCACCCACACCCTGGAAGAGAACCTGGTGCTCTCCCTGGTCCGCGAGTATCCCGCCGCCACCGGGACCGCCATGGCCAATGTGGCCTTGAACGCCTTTGTCAACCAGAGCGGCACCACGGGCCTCCTGGCCGCGGACGCCGCCCGTGAGGCGGGCAGCAGCCCCAATGTGGTCCTGTCCACCGGGGTGGCCATTCTGGGGCCCAACGAGGTCAAGCCGGCCCGTGACGCGGTTCAGGCGTTCGTTGACCTGTTCGGTCTGTCGGGCATGACCGATCCGGAGGATCTCTCCTTCGATTATCAGCCCCTGTTGGCCCAGGCCGTCCAGAACGGCACCCGTGACATCCTGGTGGCGGGCAAGAGCGGCAAGCGTGGCAAGGCCATGTTGACCGCCCTGGAAAACCGGGGTTGCAAGTCGGTGTTCGTGGAGTTCCTGAAGGCTTTGACCGATGGGGTCGAGGGGGGGGTGCGGGACAGCACGGTGCTGGCCGCCATTTGTTGTCATCTGGGTTGGCGTCCCCTCATGAAGCGGCGTCTCTCCGTGACCACCCTGTTGGCCATGCCGTGGCATTTCCGTATTTTCAGCACCCTGGTGGGTTGTGTGGTGCCTTCCGACAAGCAGGACAAGAAGGGCTTCCAGGGTGTGGACAACGGAGAGTTGATGGACTCCTGGAGCTTCACCGAGACGGCGTTTCTCTCCCTGCTGGGGCGGCGTCCCAACGAAGAGGAGCTGTTCAGCTTTTCCGTGCTGGTGGGTTTGCTGGTCACCAACGGACCGGGTACCATCTCCGCCCAGGGTCCCAAGGGGGCGGTCAGTGCCGACGGTCCCATGGATCCGGGTCGCATTCAGGTCAACAAGGCCTATCTGGGTTTCCTCACCCACACCGGTTACGCTCATGGTGGCAACGGTTACGAGGCCATCGCGTTCCTCATGGAGCGTTTCAAGGATTCCGGTCTGATGGATCCGGGCGACAAGGCGCACGGTCTGCAGCTCTCCGCCATGGCGCTGGCCTATGCCAACGAGTACAAGGCGTACAAGGCCAAGGCCAAGTTTGCCGGAAGCATGGACTACGCCAAGATTCCCTGCGTCAATCATCCGGTGTTCAAGGGCAAGCCTGAGAATTTCGATCCCCGCGAGGTGTTCGTGGACAATCTCTTCAAGCAGAGAAAGGCCTACAACATCTTCCAGGATTTCTACCATCAACTGGTGCACGCCCTGTTCAAGACCGGCATCAGCAAGGATATCTACTGTGTCAACGTGGATGCCGTCATTGCCGTCATTCTGTTGAAGATGTTGTGGAAACCTTACGCGAATGGTGAGATCACCGCAGCCTCCCTGGAGAGCGCCGCGTTCACCACCTTCCTGTTTGGTCGCATGATCGGCTCGGCCGCCGAGATCGATGATCACACCAATCGTGGTCGTGACATGGATACCCGTACCGCCGCCAGCGCCTGCTCCTATGTGGCGTAAACAGCCGGGCTGTCTTGTTTGAACAAAAAACCCCGCTTCGGCGGGGTTTTTTGTTCAATCCCTCCGTTGCAAAGCCGCCACCACCCGCCGCACCACCCCGGACCAGTCACCAGGGGTGGTTTGACGAAACAGACGCATGACCCCCGGATACCAGGGGGAGTCCTCCCGTTCGTGCAACCAGCGCCAATCGGTCCCCCGCGCCGGCAGCAACACCCAACAGGGTTTGCCCATGGCTCCGGCCAGATGGGCGACGGCGGTGTCGCAACTGATGACCAGATCCAGGGCGTGGATGATGGCGGCGGTATCCGCGAAATCCCGGATCTCGTCGGCGCAATGGTGGATGGGTTGCCGGAGGGGGGGATGGCGGGCCTCCGCTTCCCCGTTCCCTTTTTGCAGACTGAAAAAGATCACGCCGGGAATTTCCCACCAGGGTGCCATCTGGGGCAGACCGGGCAGGGAGCGCCTGGTGTCGTTGTTGAAGCCCGGATTGCCCTTCCAGACCAGGCCCACCCGATAGCCGTTTCCGGTGATTCGGGTCGCCCAGTGGGAGATCCGTTCGGTTGGGGGGCGCAAATAGGGCAGTTTTGCCGGCAGGGTCTGGAGGGTGGTGTTCAGATGCAGGGGGAGGGAGAGGGGCAGGGTCCAGAAATCGTGTGGGGGATAGGCCCGCGGGTCTTCCTGCGCCCATAAAAGTTCCACGCCGGTCAGGGATTGGAACAGGCTCCACAGGGGCGGTTTGCAGGCCAGGGAGATCTTTGCGGCCCCTTTGTCTTTCAGCAGGGCGGCGAAGCGGCAGAACTGAATCTGATCCCCGTACCCCTGTTCGGGAACGATCAACAGGGAACGCCCGGTGAGATCCTCCCCGCGCCACCTGGGAAACCCGGCCTCGATGGTAAACGAGTTGGTCTCGGAGATGTTCGGGTGGGTGCGGGCCTCGAACAGGGGCCAGGCTTCCGGAAAGCGTCCCAGAACCAGAAACAGCAGGCTCAAGTTCCATTGGGCGTCCGCGTGGTCCGGTTGCAGGTCCAGGGTCCGGCGATAGGCGTCCACGGCCTCCGGGAACCGTTTCTGCTCCCACAGGACGATGCCCAGATTGTACAGGGTGGTCACATGGTCGGGCTGGCGGGCCAACGCCTGCCGGTAGAGGGCCTCCGCGTCCTGGAAGCGGCGTCGCGCGTACAGCAGCACGCCCAGATTGCTCAACACCTCGACATGTTCCGGCGCAAGGCGCAGGGCCTGCCGGTAGGCTGTCTCGGCCTCCGGGTGGCGGTGGAGATTTTTCAGGATGATGCCCAGATTGTTGAGGGCCTCCACATGGTCGGGCTGCAGACGCAACGCCTGGCGGCAGGGGGGTTCGGCCTCCCGGTAGCGTTTCTGTTTTTGCAACAGGATACTTAAATTGTGATGGGCCTGGACGAAATCGGGTCGGATGGCGATGGCGGCGCGGAACCGTTCCTCGGCCTGGGCATGGTGTCGTTGTTCGGCCAGCAGGTTGGCCAGATTGAGGGTGGCCCCCTGGTGGTCGGGGTGGCGGGCCAGAACCTGCCGGAAATGGGCCTCGGCCTCCTGCAACCGGTGTCGTCGATGCGCCAGCAGGCCCAGATTGTTGCGGGCGTCCGGATGGTCCGGGTCGGCGCGCAGGATCTCCCGGTAGAGGGTCGCGGCCTCGTCCAGACGGCCGGCCTGGTGCAGGGCGATGGCCTGTGGCAGGGTCATGGGGTGACGCGCACCACGACTTCATCCAGCAGGCGGACATGGGCGCGCAACGAGCGCTCCACGGCCTGGGCGATGTCGTGGGCCACCAGCAGGGGCAGGTTCGGGTCCACGGCGATGGTGACATCGCTGTAGACTTTGTGACCGATCCAGCGCGCCCGCACGGTCCGCACGGTCCGCACTCCCGGGACGTGGGTGGGCGCGTGGCTGATCTCGTCGAGAATCTCCGGTTCGATGCCGTCGATCAGACGATGCCACACCGCCCTGGCCGCGTCCTTGACGATGAACAGGATGGCGATGGTGATGCCAATGCCCACGATGGGGTCCAGCAGGGGATGGCCCAGCCAGGTGCCCACCACGCCGATCAGCACCGACAGACTGGTAAAACCGTCCACCCGCGAGTGGTGACCGTCGGCGATCAGGGCGGCGGAACCGATCTCCCTCCCCACCCGGATGCGGTAGACCGCCACGGCTTCGTTGCCGATGAAGCCGATCACCGCCGCCGTGGCCACCCATCCCAGGTGGGTCATCGGGGCGGGTTGGAGCAGTTTGAGAATGGCCTCGTAGCCCGCCACGCAGGCGGAAAAGAAGATCACCCCGACAATGATCACCCCGGCCACATCCTCGGTTTTGCCATAGCCGTAGGTGAAGCGACGGTTGGCGCCCCGTTTGGCCAGGGCGAAGGCCACCCACAAGGGGATGCTGGTGGCGGCGTCGGCGAAGTTGTGGATGGTGTCCGCCAACAGGGCCACCGAGCCGGAATAGAGGACCACCAGCACTTGCAGAATCGCCGTGATCCCCAGTCCCACCAGGGAGATCTTGAGCGCCCGGATTCCTTTCTCGCTGGACTCCATGACGGAGTCCACCTTGTCGGTCACGTCATGGGAGTGGGCGAAAGTGCCACGCAGCCAGCCCAGCAGGCCGCTCCCGTGATCGTGTCCATGTCCATGGTTATGGTCGTGCTCGTGCCGTCCATGATCGTGCTCGTGCCGTCCATGGTCTTCATGGCCTGGATCCCCGTGGTCGTGTCCCTCTTCGGTGAACAGGGTGGCCAATCGTTGGCGTCCCTGGTCCATTGTCATGCGCAGCAGGAATTCGTGGGGTTCCGGGATGTCGGCGCAAGACTCCAGACAGTCCGCTTCCCGGCGGAACGGGAAGTCTTGCCGGATCTCTCCGGGCCGTTCCTTTTCCAGGGTCAGGGAGTCCGGGGGGGGTGGGGCGAGGGGGGCCAGTTGGTCGTCGAG
>JADGCR010000114.1 GCA_015228895.1 Magnetococcales bacterium | reverse complement strand
CAAGGAGGGGGAGAACCTCACCACCATCGCCCGCCATTTGCGTCCGGGGAAAGGGGTCTCCCTGTTTCAGATCATGGCGGCCCTGTATGAGCGCAACCCGGACCATTTTCTCTCCGGCAACATGAACAACCTGGTTTCGGGGGGCACCTTGAACGTCCCCGCCCTGGAAGAGATCCGGGGCGTCCGGGACCGGCTGGCCCGGATCATGTGCATGGCCCACATCAAGGCCTGGGAACAGCAGCTTGCGGGTCAGAAGGTTTCGCCTCCTCCGCAAACCGTGGCCCTGGTGGCCGAGTCCGACGGCTCCACCCGGAGTGCCACGCCCCCGACCGGGACTCCCAGAACCACGGAACCGACGCCCGCGCCGGTTCCCCAGTCCGACACCCCGGCTTTGCAACCGGAAACCACCAGAATCCTGAGCGCCACCCCGTCCGCCGGGTCGGGGGGTCTGGAAAACATCCTGGTGCAGTTGCAGTCCCAGTTGGGTGAACTCACCCAGGTTCTCAAGAGCAGCCAGGTGCAGCAATCCAGACTGGATGCGCGGGTCGTCGCTTTGGAAAACGCTCCCGGCGGCAACGAGGCGCTGGCCAGTCGGGTGACGGCGCTGGAGAAGGCCCTGCAGGAACGACCTCCCCAGGTCGCGGTCGAAGCGGCCCCCGCACCGGGTGGCCCTCGCGCCCCCTTTGGCTGGATGCCGGGTGCCATGGTGGCGGGCGGCCTGGCTTTCGCGTTGGGGTTGATCGCGCTGGGACGGCGCTGGAACCGGCAGGCGCAATGGAGCAACCTTCAAAAATTCTTGAACGTGGCCGCCCGGGAACACCCCATGATGGTGCAGGAAGCCCTGAAACAAACCGAACCCCAAATCCAGGATGCGTTTCTGCCCACGATCCGCGCCGGCAAAATGGAAGGAAACGGGTCTCAGGTCGGCAGGAAAATCGTCTCCGGGGATTTGCAGCAGAGCGTCGATCGTTTGAACGCCCTGGGAACGAATCGGAGTGAGGGTGGATGATCAAACTGTTGCGGGGCATTCTGGTGGGGGGAGGGTTGGGGTACGCGCTGTTTTACGCGAGCGGTTCTTCCCAGTTGATCTATCTCACTTCGCTGGCGTTGCTGGTTCTGGTTGGCGTGCTGATCCCCCTCGAAGAACACTCCCGACATCAGGAGACCCTTTCGCAGGAGTTGCAGGAGATCAAACGGCGACTGGATCAGCTGGCCAGCTCGGGATCGATCCGGACCGGGGAAGCGGAACCGGAGGACGGGGAGGAGGAGCGTCCTGCATCACCGCAACCATTCAAGCCGTCCGCGGAACAGGAACACTATATCCCCGCCATCCAGGCCAGCGCCTCCGAGGGGCGGACCGTGATGGCCCATGGTCGGCGCACGGTGGAGCGCAGTGTCGAGGATGTGGCCAAGAAGTTGTCTTCCATGCAGCGCTAGTGATTGAATGCAATTGTTGATTACCCATCCGACAGTGAGGAGTCGAGCCGCATGAGTACATCAGGATCCGAGCAAACAGCGACCGTCAATCTGGGACTGGACGTGGGCACCATGAATCTGGTGTGCGCACGGGCCAACAGTGCCGCCAAAATCGAAATCGCCAGTCTGCGCAACGTTTTTCTGACCGTGGACGACGTGAACATCGAGGGGATGGATCTCTCCAAAATCAGTCATGCGCGCATTGACGACGGTGTGTTTATCCTGTCCAACGACGCGTACAACTTCGCCAACATTTTCGGCCATCGCCTCAACCGTTCCATGCAGAAGGGGATGATCAGCCCGGATGACATCAACTCCACCGACATCCTGGCCGTCATGATCCGGGAACTGCTGCACCTGGAACCCGGCACCAGGGCGGGGAAGTGCGTCTATTCGGTCCCTGGCGATCCGATCCACTCCAAGTCCAACGTGCTGTACCATCGCAACATCCTGGGTCGGATCATCAGCGAGATCGGCTTTGAGCCGGAACCCCTGAACGAGGCCACGGCCATCATCTACGCCGAGTGCGCGGAGAGCGATTTTTCCGGCATCAGCATTTCGTTCGGGGCGGGCCTGACCAACGTGGCCGTGGTCTACAAATCCATTCCGGTGCTGGAGTTCGCCCTGAACCGTGGCGGGGACTGGATCGACGACAACGTGGCGGTGGCGGTGGGCACCATTCCCAACCGGGTGGTGGCCATCAAGGAAAAAGAGTTCCATCTGGACCGCTTCGACGCGGGTCGCAAAAAGGAGCGCAAGGTCCGTGAGGCGCTTGGTTACTATTACAAGAACCTCATCCAGTTCGTGGTCAAGAGCAGCCTTCAGGAGCTGGACCGGCGGGATCTGGATCTGGGATTCCCGGACAGCATTCCCATGATCATTTCCGGCGGCACCTCCCTGGCGGGGGGCTTTCTGGAGACCATCCAGGCACAGGTGAAAGAGATCGAATGGCCCCTGGAACTCTCCGAGGTCCGCTACGCGGGAGATCCCCTGAGCTGTGTCGCCCAGGGGTGTCTGATCAAAGCCTTGAAGCAGTGAACGAACCCTGATCCCCTTCGGTCGCGCACGTCGGCGTCGTGCGATACTCGCAGCCCTCCCGGCGGATCAGGAGGTGTGGCGGGTATTGATGGAGCGGGGTTGCCTGTTCGGAGGCTTGACCAGCGACGAACGTCTGCGGTTGCGCCAGTTGGTGGAATTGTTTCTCCACGAAAAAAATCTGGATCCGGTGGGCGGGCTGGTCATGGACGCGGGCAAGCGACTGCTGTTGGCCTCCCAGGCTTGTCTGCCGATTCTGCAACTGGGACTGGATGCCTGCGACAACTGGTCCACCCTGATCGTCTATCCCGGGAAGTTCATCCCGGACGCCCCGGAAATGGATCCGGTCGGCGTGGTGCATCCCCCGGAACCCCGGATTGGCGAGTCCTGGCCGGACGGCCCCATCATCGTGTCGTGGCGGGATGTGAAGCGGGATTTTCTTGGGGAGTGGGATTATCCGATGAATGTGGTCATCCACGAGGTGTGCCACCAACTGGACGTGCGCAATGGTGCCTTCGACGGCATGCCCCCGTTGCCGGAGGGGATGGACCCAAGAGGTTGGGTGAAGGATTTTTCCATGGCCTACAGCCATTTGCAGCGGGTCTGCGAAGGGGGGAGGGAGACTCATCTGGATCCTTACGCCGCGGAGAGTCCGGCGGAATTCTTCGCGGTGGCCTGTGAAACCTTTTTTGTCGCGCCTGAGGTTCTGGTGGGGGTCTATCCCAGGGTGTATCATCATTTGAGTCGCTATTTCCGGCAGGACCCGTTCGCCAGAATGGGACAGGGGAGGTCATGAGATGCTGACATTGGAGTCGTGTGTGGGCAACACCCCGCTGGTGGATTTGATCCGGATGACGGCGGGTCTGTCCGGGACGCGGATTCTGGTCAAACTGGAAGGGAACAATCCCGCGGGTTCGGTCAAGGACCGGGCCGCGTTGAGCATGTTCGAGGGCGCGGAGAGACGGGGAGTGTTGCGTCCCGGCATGAAGATCATCGAGCCGACCAGTGGCAATACCGGCATCGCCCTGGCCATGATCGCCGCGCGCAAGGGGTATGGGATCACCCTGGTGATGCCGGAGAACATGACCCTGGAACGTCGCGCCATCATGACCGCCTTTGGGGCCTGTTTGGAGTTGACCCCGGAGGCGGGGAGCATGGAGGGTGCCATCGACCGCGCCCACGAGATGGTGGCGGCCGGGGAGGGGATGTTGTTCGATCAATTCTCCAACGCCGACAACTGGCGCGCCCATTACCGCACCACCGGCCCGGAGATCTGGGCGCAGACGGAGGGAAGAATCACCCATTTTGTCAGTTCCATGGGGACGACCGGGACCATCATGGGGGTCTCTCGCGCCTTGAAGGAGCGCAATCCCGCGATTCGGATCGTGGGAGTCCAGCCCGACGCGGATTCCCGCATTCCCGGCATCCGTCGCTGGCCCAGGGAGTACCTGCCGAAAATTTTCGAGCCGGAACGGGTGGATCAGGTCGTGGATGTCAATCAGGAGGAGGCCAGGGAAGCCACCCTGCGATTGGCGCGGGAGGAGGGCATCTTTTGCGGCCATTCCGCCGGAGGGGCCGTGGCCGCCGCGTTGCGTCTGGCCAGGGAGTTGGAGCGACCCGGCGGGCTGATCGTGGCGATTCTGCCGGACCGGGGGGACCGTTACCTTTCCAGCACGCTGTTTTTGTAGCCCCGCGCCTTCGCACAGTCGGATCGCAAACCGGAACTCACATTGGCCCCTTCTTTCCCTCCTCGGATTTGGCGGTCGCCGCTGTCCGGCGCGCGTCCCGTTGTTTGATTTCGTTCCAGAGGTTTCGATAGGCCGTGGCCTCCTGGCTTTCGCGGGCGTAGGAGAAAATCGGAGAACGTTTGACCCCCATGGCTTCGATGATGTTGGATTCGGGAATGGTGGACTGCATGAAAATCGGATGTTTGCCGAAGACGTTGCGCGTGACCACCCGGTGGATCGGTTTGTGCTCGTTGATCATGTTGAAGAACGGCAGCACGTGCAGTTTGTTGGAACGGCGTTTGACCAGGAATTGCACCAGTCGGTTGTAGGCCCTCAGGGAGAGGGGGGTGGGGATGAGGGGAACCAGCAGGATGTTCGACAGGTGAAAGATGTTCTCCGCCACCAGCCCAATGCCCGGGGGACAGTCCACAAAGACGTGATCGTACTGCCTCTGCAGAGGTTTCAGCAGTTTCTGCAGTCCGAGCAGGGGCTTGGAGTGGCGTTCCAACTCGCTTTCCATATGTCGATAGGAGATGTCGGCGGGCAACAGGTCCAGATTCGGGAATCCGGTCATGCGCAACATCTCCTTGGTATCGGGATGGGCGCTTAACAACTGTTTGGTGCCCCCCTTGATTTCGGGTTTGACGCACAGGTAGAAACTGGTGCTCCCCTGCGGGTCCAGATCCCAGATCAGGGTTCTTGCCCCTTCCTGGGCGGAAAGATAGGCGAGATTGACCGCGGTGGTGGTTTTTCCGACGCCACCTTTGATGTTATACAAGGAAAAAATCTTCATATCGACTCATGCACTCCCTGGCGTGCTGCTGGATGGATCCTGGTGGACTGGGATTTTTTTTTGTTGAATATATCGGCTTTGTCGGTTGAAAGAAAGCAGTTAATGCGGGTATCCTCTTTTGGTTGGATCCGGTGGGGGAGCCGGGGGTGTCTGGTTTCATTATTTCAAGGAGAGCGAGCATGAAAGTGGCGGTAGCATATGCCGAAGCGAAGCGGCAGTTGGTGTTGACTGTGGATGTGGAGGCCGGGGCCACGGCAGGGGAAGCGGTCCGCAAGTCCGGAATTTTGTCCAGGATGCCCCATCTTGATTTGAACGTCAACAAACTGGGCATTTTCAGCAAACTGGTGACCGTGGATCAGGTGCTCAACGAAGGGGACCGGGTGGAGATCTATCGACCCGCCCTGGGTAAACCCCCCAAAAAGGAGCGGGTGGCCAAGGGCGCCCCCACCGGGTCCGAGGACGAGGGGGGCGAGGGTTGAACCTGCCCGAACCGGAGTTGTCGCGCTATCGCATGACCCTGGAATACGATGGCGGCGGCTTTGTCGGTTGGCAGCGGCAGGCGCCCGGACTGGTCACGGTGCAGGGGGTGATGGAGTCGGCGCTGGCGCGGTTGTGCAAACATCCGGTACTGCTGGTGGGGGCGGGACGCACGGACACCGGGGTGCACGCGTTGGGGCAGGTGGCCCATTTCGATACCTCGCTGCCCCGTTCTCCGGAGGTTTTCCTGCGCGCCCTGAACGTCATGACCCCGCCGGAGGTGGCGATCCTGCAGGTGGAGCGGGTGGAGTCCCGGTTCAACGCCAGACGGGCCGCCTGGCGGGAGTATCTCTATCGGATCCTGACGCGCCGTCCCTCCTCGGCGCTGGATCGGGGTCGGGTGTGGCATCACCCCGGCCCGTTGCATCTGGATGCCATGATCGAGGCCGCCCGATCCCTGCTGGGCACCCAGGACTTTTCCGCGTTCCGTTCCGCCAATTGTCAAGCCCTCACCCCGGTCCGGGTGGTCAGCAGGGCGGAAATCGCGCGGGTTGGGGACGAAATCCATTTTTTGATCCGGGCCAACGCCTTTTTGTACCACATGGTGCGCAACATCATGGGCAGTCTGGTCCTGACGGGGCGCGACAAATGGACTCCGGCCCATTTCCGCGAGGTGTTGGCCAGCCGGGACCGCACCCTGGCCGGCCCCATGGCGCCGGCTCATGGCTTGTATTTGTTGCGGGTCCATTACGGGGAACCGGGAACGCGCTGCTCCCCCGTCGATTCCTGAAAATTCCGGCGTTGGTCAACTCGGTCCTGCGGAAACGCGACCTCCTGAAAATTCCGGCGTTGGTCACGGATCGGCCATGCGGAAACGCAACTCCACGCGGCGGGGATATTTGGGATGTTGCCGGGAAACCGTGGAGGCGTGACCGGTAATTCTGAACAGGGACTGGTCCCGATCGTTGGTCAGGGCATGCAACTCTGGTTCTTTTTGCGTCATGTTGACAAAGGTTTGCAGGGAACGAGAGGTGGCCAACAGCCAATTGTAACGAAAACGGATGCTCCCCATGTCCGCGGTGTGGGCGAATCCATCGATGAGCACGGAGTCCAGTTTGCCGGCCTTCTCCCCTTGTGGACAGGCGGTCCTGGCGGCCTTTTTGGATCTGGCGTAGCAGGGCAGAATTTTTTTCAGTGTTTTGGCCAGGCTGTTCAACTCCTTGCCGCCCTGGTCGGGAAGTTTGGCGGAACCGTAGGCAAAGGTGAGTCCCTGGGGTAAAAAGATCCGTCCACCGGTTTCATCCACTTCGGTTTGCACCCCCTGGGCTGCCAGATCGGCGCGGATTGCCGCGATCAGGGTGCTCCTGGCTTTGGCCTGGGCGGGAGTCACGGTCCGTTCCTGGATCGGAGCGGTCTTCTCCACGGGGTTGGATGTGGATGGAAGGTTTTTCACCTGTTCCGGGGCCAGTTTGGCCAACTCCTGAGGAATCAGTCTGGTCAATTCAGGATCGGGGGCGGGCGTGTCGGGTTGCGTGGCTGCGGTCGTCGCCGGCCCGGAGACGGGCGGTTCCTGCCTGACCGCCTTGGGTGGACTCTGCTCCGCCGGTTCGCCAGGGGTCGCTCCCGTTGCCGTCCGTCTTGCGCTGGGCCCGGTTGTGCTCTGCTCCGCCGGTTCGCCAGGGGTCGCTCCCGT
>JADGCR010000113.1 GCA_015228895.1 Magnetococcales bacterium | reverse complement strand
CGGGCGTAGCCGCCTTCATAGGTGGCGTTGGGGCTGGGCTCATAACGCACGGTGGCGGTGAGGTCGATATTGTTGTCCGTGCGATCCCGGTCCCGGGCATTGAAGGCATCGGCATCGGTGGCGTAACGCACCGCCGCCGTGTTCAACCGGGAATAGCCCTGAACCGGATCGGCATCCATGCGCACCACATCCCCGCGCAGGCCCAGAAGAGTGGTCCATTCCGGCTGCCATTGGGCCTGCCATTCGCCGAACAGACCGAAACGGTCCCGCTGCCCGTTGTTGATGTTCCGGAAGGTATCCGGACTCATGCCCCCGTTGGGAGTGGCCGAAATGGGGGGCCACCAGTCGTCCAGGGTGAAGCGGTGGAAATCGTGGCCCACCTTGAGGGCATGTTGCGCGGAAAGCTGGATTTCGCCTTTCACGTCGTATCCCAGATCGACACCGTGGGTCTTCATCGGCATATTGCCGCTCTTTTCGGAGGCGATGTAGTTCATCTCATGGCGGGTGTCCTGCCAGTAGACTCTGGTATCGAGATCACCCCAGCCGAAGGAGCCTTTGTAGCCGGTGTTGAGAAAGAGACCCTGGTTTTCGGTCAGGTCCATGCGCTGATTCGGGAAACCCTGATAGGGCATGAACTGCATGCCGATCTTGACCACGGCCTCCTGCTCGTCCCCCCGTCCCGCCAGGGTGATGCTGTGGTTCTGGGTTTCATAAAGGGAGGCCCGGACACGGTCTCCGTGGCCGTCGGTATAATCCTGGGCGTGATCGGCGGCGCCGCTGTAGGCAAAGCTTGTGTTCCGCCCGGCCAGGGTGGCGTCGAAGGAGCCGCCCAGGCTGTTGTTGTTGCTGCGGTAGTGGGTGGCGATGCGGCCACTGGCTTGGCTCTCCGAGCCGGCGGGGGCGAAAACCGGGGCCGGAGAGGTGATGGCGATGGCCCCGCCGATGTTGTCCCCGCCGGCACTGACCGGGGCGATGCCCGCCATGACGTTGATGCCTCCCACTTGCGCCGGATCGACGTAGGAGAGGGGGGGATTCATGTGATTGGCGCAGGCGGAGGTGATGGGCATGCCATCCAGGGTGACGGCAAGGCGGTCATCCCCGAGACCGTGGATGATCGGCAGGCTGGAAACCCCGCCTCCCGTGGCCAGATTGACTCCGGGATGCGTTTTGAGCAGTTGCGCGGTGTCGTTGGTTTCGGTGCGTTTGGCCACGAGGGGTTCTTCCTCGCGGACAGCGGATTCACGCGGGGCGGAGACGGTGACTTCCGGCAGACGGGTGGTTCCCGCCTCTCCGGCGTCCGCCGGACCGGCAGGGAATACCGTTCCGGCCTGCAGGGGCAGGAGGAGAAGACCCAGGAGGCGGTGAGGTTTGAATCCGGACATAGGGCACCTTATGCGGGTTGAGGGGGAGGATGCCGATCCACGCGGGATTGCGGGATGGACTGGATGGGCTGTCATCGCAAACGAGGGGCCATATACAACTAATTAAATAAAACAGGTAGATGTATTATCAATTCACCACAAACAATTGGTAGTATTGTGTCATTTGACCTGTTTGTTGTGGCATATGACACATTGTGGGGGAGGAGAGGAAAACCGAGAGGTCGGAGAGGTGAAGTCGAGGGATTCCACCCGGCATGCATCAAAAGGCTTGCCGAGCAAAGGGGAACCCGCTACCGTCTCCCGCCAGGAGCCTTGGTTTGCCGATTCGAGTCGTCACCCTTTTGTCCCGGAGGATTGATTGCTGCCATGCCCAGCATTCGCATCAGCGAGATGGTGCCGTTTTCGCCGCAGCAGATGTTCGATCTGGTGGTTGATGTGGAGCGATACCCGGAATTCCTGGTCTGGTGTTCCAAGGGACGCAAGACCGAGGTTGAAACGAGCCAGTTCGTGGCGGAGATGTCGGTAAACTTCAAAGGGGTGCGGGAGAAGTTTCGTACCCTGGACCGCCTGATTCCGGGGGAGAAGGTGACGATTACCCTGGTTTCGGGACCGTTCGAGCATCTGGAGAGCGCCTGGCATTTCACCGCCAAGCCCAATGGCACCCAGATCGACTTTTACATCGACTTCAAATTTCGCAGTCGCCTGATGGAGATGACGCTGGGGCCGTTTTTCAACCAGGCGGCCAAGCAGATGGTGTCGGCTTTTCGCACCAGGGCCATGGCGCTGTACGGTTGAATTTGGAATCAGGGAGGCGTTTGGGAGGAGAGGATGCCGAGAAGAGAAGCCAGTGAAACCGTGCCGTTCACCCCGGAACAGATGTATGATCTGGTGGTCGACATGGCGAGTTACTCCCAGTTTTTGCCCTGGTGCGTCAAGGCGCGCAAGTTTGACGAGACACCGCAGCAGTTCATCGCGGAGATGACCATCGCTTTCAAGGGGCTGCGGGAGACCTTTCAAACGGTGGATTCGGTGATTCCGGGTCGGGAGGTGACCATCCGGCTGAAATCGGGGCCGTTTCGCGCTCTGGAGAGCCAATGGCGCTTCACGCCGCTGGATGAAGGCACGCGCATCGATTTTTACATCGACTTTCAGTTTCGCAACCCCATTCTGGAAATGACCCTCGGGCCTGTATTCTCGGCGGCTTCCAAGCAGATGGTGGAGGCCTTTCGGCAAAGGGCGCACGCCCTTTACAACCGGTCGTAAGGGATCGGTTCACCCCTGGAGAAGAGGATTATCCTGATGGAATTCAATGTGCGCCGACTCCTTCTGGGGTTGACGGTAACGGCCGGGATCGTGGCGGGCCCTTCGGCCTGGGCGGCGGAAACGGCGGTCAAGGTGGGTTCCTGGTCCCTGACGGTGGAGAGTCTGGACAAGGAGCTTGTCGGGAAATATTACGATCTGGATCGCAAGCGTTACATGTTGCGCATGCGTCTGCTGCAGCAGAAGCTGGCCGATCACCTGCTGGACCTGGAAGCCAAGGCCAAAGGGATGACATCGGATCAGTTCCTGAAAAGCGAGATGGAGAAACGCATCCGCAAGATCACCGATGAAGAGGTGGAAACCTTCCTGAAGGCCAATCGCGGAGAGGCGCCTCCTTCCGGCGATCCGGCCCAGGAGAAGAGCTACGTGCGTCAGCAAATGGAGGAGGAGGCTCAGGACGAGGCCTTCACCCAGTTCATGGGTGAGTTGGTCAAGAAGCACAAGGTGGAAGTGCTGTTGCAGGCTCCGACGCCACCCCGGGTGGCGGTGAACGGTCCCATGGAGCCTTCCCGTGGCAACGTCAAGGCCCCGGTGACCATCGTGGAGTTTTCCGATTTCCAGTGTCCCTACTGCAAGAAGGGGCAACAACTGTTGCAGGATCTGGCCAAGAAGTATTCGCCCGATCAGGTGCGGGTGGTGTTCCGCCACTATCCGGTGCCTGGGCACGACCAGGCCGCAGAGGCGGCAGAGGCCTCCATGTGCGCCCACGAACAGGGTCGCTTCTGGGAGTATCACGATGCCTTGTTCGCGCAGCAGGAGGCTTTGGGCGCCAAGCTCTACGGGGAGATCGCCGGCAAGCTCAAGCTGGATGCGGACAAGTTCAACGCCTGCATGGCCGGCAACAAACAGGTGCCGCGGATTTCCGGGGATTTTGAGGAGGGCAGCCGCCTGGGCGTGACGGGAACCCCGACCTTTTTCATCAATGGTCTCATGGTGATGGGAGCCAAGCCGTTGGCGGAGTTTCAGGCACTGATCGACCAGGAGTTGAAAAAGTAGTTCAGACCGATAAACCGGGTTCCGGGGTGGATATCCCTCCCGGAACCCCTTTACCTGAACAGGCGGGAACTTTCCGATTCTTTCTGAGCGCCGGCCCTGTATGTGGCGCTCTTCCGCCTGACCGGCTCACGGCATCACCGAATTGTCTGTCGGGGAGAGGCCGGGGTAGTCCAACTGACGCAAGGCTTCATAGAGGACGATGGCCACGCTGTTGGCCAGGTTGAGGCTGCGGGCCCGCGGGGTCATGGGAATGCGCACCACCCGGGGGAGGAGTTGGGTCAGGAGTTCTTCCGGCAAGCCCCGGCTTTCGGCGCCGAAAAGCAGGCGGTCTCCCGCCGCGAACCGATATGCCGAGGGGGGCAGGGCGCCACGGGTGGAGAGGGCATAGGTGTTTTCGGGAAAGGGATTTCCCTGGAGGTAGTGATCCCAGTCCCGATAGCGGCGCACCTCGCTCCAGTCCCGGTAGTCCATTCCGGCTCGTTTCACCCCGGCGTGGTCCAGTCTAAAGCCCAGCGGCCCCACCAGATGCAGCACCGAAGCGGTGGCGGCGCACAGTCGTTGAATGTTTCCGGTATTGGCGGGTATTTCCGGGGCGAGGAGAATCACATGCATTCCGGTTCCCGAAGGGGCTTCCAGGCTGATCAAGGCAAGATCTCCATATGTGCATTCAGCATTTTTTCTGATCCGGATCAATGTACATCCAAAAAAGAGGCTTTAACATCCTCCTGATGCAATTGTAGGTTGACGAGGCCATCACACTCTGGAATATTTGCCGACGCACATTTCCGGTTTTTCCGTTTCCGTCACTCAGAAGGTTGCCACCATTTCCTTACTCCCGGGGAGGTCGAAAGAGCTCATGGTCATCGAGCAGGAAGAGAACCGTCGCGATTTCCTTATTCTGGCCACCGGCGCCGTTGGCGCTGCTGGCGTGGTCGGGGCGGCCTGGCCTTTCATCCGCTCCTGGAGCCCTTCCGCCGACGTTTTGGCCCAGGCCACGACCGAAGTCAATCTGGGATCCATCGAGAAAGGCCAGATGATCACCGTGCCCTGGCAAGGCAAGCCCGTCTTCGTTCTGCACCGCACCGAGGCTCAGATTGCCGCCGCCCGCAAGGATGACAGCGACGCCTCCATGCGGCAACCCGAAAAGGACGACGAGCGCGCCAAGAATCCGGAGTGGCTGGTGGTTCTGGCCATCTGCACCCATCTGGGCTGTGTGCCCCAACCGATCGGTACCGGCGATTTCGGTGGATTCCTGTGCCCTTGCCACGGTTCCCACTACGATACCTCGGGTCGCATTCGCAAAGGACCGGCGCCGAACAATCTGCCGGTACCCCATCACGAATTCAAGGACGCCAAGACCCTTGTCATCGGCAAAAAGATGGCCTAATCGAGATCCTCGTCACGCCTAGGAGGTCATACGTGTTCAAAGGTATTATGGAGTGGGTGGACGCACGTCTCCCCGTAACCGAACTCATCAAAAGCCAGGCTACGGAATATCCGACTCCGAAGAACCTCAACTATTGGTGGAACTTCGGATCGTTGGCTCTCTTCGTTCTGGTCATCCAGTTGGCCACCGGTATTTTTCTGGCCATGCACTACAAGCCGGACGCCGCCCTGGCTTTCGACTCCGTGGAACACATCATGCGGGATGTCAACTGGGGTTGGCTCCTGCGCTACATGCACGCCAACGGCGCCACCTTCTTCTTCATCGCCGTTTACATCCACATTCTCCGGGGGTTGTACTACGGCTCCTATCGGGCTCCCCGGGAGATTCTCTGGTGGTTCGGCGTGATCATCTTCTTCCTGCTCATGGGCACGGCGTTCATGGGTTATGTGCTGCCCTGGGGTCAGATGTCCTACTGGGGAGCTGCGGTGATCACCAATCTGGTCAGCGCCGTTCCGGTGATCGGCGAGGATCTGGTCATCTGGGTCTGGGGCGGGTTCTCCGTGGGTGATCCCACCCTGAACCGCTTCTTCTCCCTGCATTTCCTGCTGCCCTTCGTCATCTTCGGCCTGGTTTTCGTTCACCTCTGGGCCCTGCATGCCGTTCATTCCAACAATCCCGACGGTATCGATCTGGAGCACAAGGACACCATCCCCTTCCATCCCTATTTCACCATCAAGGATCTCTACGGGGTGGGCGTCTTCCTGATCTTCTTCTGCGCCTTCGTCTTCTACTTCCCGAATGCGTTTCTGGAGCCGGACAACTACATCATGGCCAATCCGATGCAGACCCCGGCTCACATCGTTCCGGAATGGTATTTCCTGCCCTTCTACGCCATTCTGCGTTCCATCGACTTTCTGGGTTCCTACAGCAAGCTGGTTGGTGTCCTGGCCATGGTGGCGGCCATTGCCATTCTCTTCGTGCTGCCTTTCCTGGATCGTTCCCCGGTGCGTTCGTTCCGTTACCGGCCCATCAGCAAGCGGATTTTCTGGATCTTTGTCGTGGACTCCATCGTCCTGGGTTGGGTGGGGTACAATCCGGCGGATGCCACGGTCTTCGGTGGCATGCCCATCGTCTATGTGGGGCGTTTTGCCACGGCGGTCTACTTCTCCTACTTCTTCCTGATCTGGTTTATTACCGCCTTCGACATCGAGAAACCACTCACCCCACCCAAGTGTCTGTAGGAGGAGGCGAAAACCATGGGCTTCATGAAGACTGTAAAAACCGCGGCCCTGCTTTTGGCCCTGTTGCCCCAGGTCGGGACCGCTTCTTCCGGTGGTGCTGTCTTGCCCAACGAAAATTGGGGTTTTCAGGGTATCTTTGGCAAGTTCGACCAAGGGGCGCTCAAGCGTGGCGCCCAGGTGGTGGTTCAGGTTTGCCTGGGTTGTCACGGGGTCAAGTACATCAAGTTCGACCAGTTGCGCAAGATTGGCCTCAACGAGAACGAGGTCATTCAGCTGGCGGAATTCGTGGGCAAGTCCAAGAACGATTCCATGAAATCCAGCATGGATCCGGAAAGTGCCAAGGAGTCGTTCGGCGTGGTGCCCCCGGATCTTTCGCTGATCACCAAGGCGCGCAAGGGGTATGAAAACTACACCTTCGGCCTCCTGACCGGCTATGTCACCGAGCAGGAGAAGGCGCTGGTGGACAAGGCGCTGGCGGACAATAATCTCTCGGACACGGAGATCAAGGAGCTGGCGGCCACCTTGCAGTTGGATGCCTCCCATCCCGACAAGATGCGGGAGGTGTTGACGCGCATTCAGAACGGGGACAATTTCAACAAGTACTTCCCCGGCCATTTCTTCGCCATGCCCATGCCGTTGGCCAGTGGGGCAGTGGAGTATGTGGACGGTACGGAAAATTCTCAGAAGCAGTTGGCGCGTGATGCGGTGACTTTCCTGGCCTGGGCGGCGGAGCCGACCATGGAGGAGCGCAAGTCGGCAGGCATTAACGTGATGCTGTATCTGGTGGTTTTCACGGCCATGTTGTATGCGGTGAAGCGGCGCGTTTGGGCCAAAGTGCATCACTGAGTGGTAAAGGGGGCGCGGTTGAAATACCGCGCCCCCTTTTTTTGCCTTTTAATATGTATCCTTTAACTATCAAAAAAAGGAAATGTTC
>JADGCR010000112.1 GCA_015228895.1 Magnetococcales bacterium | reverse complement strand
AAGGGGCGCTACGCCGTCACCGCCATGCTGGATCTCTGCTGTCAGGAGGGGGATGCTCCGGTCTCCCTGATGGATATCGCCCGGCGGCAGGAGATCTCCCTCTCCTATCTGGAACAACTCTTCGCCAAACTGCGCCGCCGGGGACTGGTGCGCAGCGTGCGCGGACCGGGCGGCGGCTACCTCCTGGGAGAGACCCCAGAAGCCATCAGCGTGGCAGATATCATCCGGGCGGTGGATGAACCGATCCAGGCCACTTCCTGCGACGAAAACGATCCGGAAGGGTGCCGGAAATCCACCCGTTGCATCACCCATCATCTCTGGGAGCGACTGGGTGCCCACATCAACCGCTATCTGGAATCCATTGCCCTGGGGAGCCTGATCGAAGAGGTACGGATCACCGGCGGGACAGGACCGGCGCCCGAAAAACAGGAGTCGGCGCCATGATCTACCTGGACCACAACGCCTCCGCGCTGATGCGCCCCTCGGTGGTCGAGGGGGTCGTCTCCGCCATGGGGCGTCAGGTCGGCAATCCATCCTCGGTCCACTGGGCCGGACGGGCCGCGCGGCAACAACTGGACGAGGCCAGACGCAGCGTGGCCGCCCTGGTGAACGTGCACGAAAGCCGGATCCTTTTCACCAGTGGAGGCACCGAAGCCAACAATCTGGCCCTGTTCGGCGTGGCCCGGACCAGGGAGGGACGAGGCGCCATCATCACCAGCGCCGTGGAGCACCCCTCCATCCTGCACGCCTGCGATCTGCTGGCCAGGCGGGGATTGACCGTGAACCGGTTGCCGGTTGACGGGTCGGGAAGAGTGGATCCGGAGGATGTCGTCCCCCTCATCGACCAGGAAACCATCCTGGTTTCGGTCATGGCGGCCAACAACGAAACCGGGGTGTTGCAGCCCATCCGCGAGATTGGCGTCTTGTGCCGGTCCAGGGGAGTGCCGTTTCATGTGGACGCCACCCAGTGGGCGGGCCGGCTCCCCCTGGATGCGGATGGGATCCCCGCCGACCTGTTGACCCTGAGCGCTCACAAAATGGGTGGTCCCAAAGGCGTGGGTGCCCTGGTGTCATCCTCCTCCCTGACCCTGGCCCCACGGATGGTGGGAGGGGGACAGGAGCGGGGGCGGCGGGCCGGCACGGAAAATCTCCCCGGCATCGTCGGGTTCGGCCTGGCCGCGCGGGAACTCCTGGGCGGGTTGTCCGGTGAGGCCGACCGTGTGGGCGCTTTGCGCGGGTATCTGGAAACCAGGGTGTTGGAGGTGGTTCCCGATGCGGTCATCTTTGGAAACGCCGTCCCGCGCCTGCCCAATACCACGGCGGTGGGGGTGCGGGGAGTGGACGGGGAGACCCTGGTGATGACGTTGGATCTGGCCGGTTGCGCGATCAGCAGCGGGTCGGCCTGCTCGTCGGGCAAGACCACCCCCTCCCATGTGCTGGTCGCCATGGGCGTGGATCCTGCATTAAGTCAAAGTGCGGTGCGCATCAGTCTGGGTTGGGATTCGTCGAAAAACTCTGTAGATCAATTTATTATCGCTTTTGAACGGTCTGTGTGCCGTTTGCGCCAAGGGAGTGCTTTGTCATGAAACTGCCAATCTATATGGATTATCAGGCCACGACGCCCGTGGATCCCCGTGTCATGGAGGCCATGCTCCCCTGGTTCGTGGAAAAATTCGGCAATCCGGCCTCCCGTTCCCACGCCTATGGCTGGGAGGCGGACGCCGCGGTCGCGCAAGCCAGGAAAGAGGTCTCCGTCCTGATCGGTGCCGACCCCAGAGAGATCGTGTTCACCTCCGGAGCCACGGAGTCGGACAATCTGGCCATCTGGGGGCTGGCCCATTTCTATCGGGAGAAGGGCAACCACATCATCACCCCGACCACGGAACACAAGGCGGTGCTGGATGCCTGTCGTCACCTGGAGTCGGAAGGTTTCGAGGTGACCTATCTGCCCGTGCTGCCCAACGGCCTGGTGGATCTGGGTCAACTGGAAGCCGCCATCACCGGCAGGACCATCCTGGTTTCGGTCATGGCGGTCAACAACGAGGTCGGCGTCATTCAACCCCTGGCCGAAATCGGGCGCATCTGCCGTCAGCGCAAAATCTTCTTTCACTGTGACGGCGCCCAGGGGGTCGGCAAGATCCCGATGGATGTCAATGCCATGAACATCGATCTGCTGTCGATTTCCGCTCACAAGATCTATGGTCCCAAAGGGGTTGGCGCCTTGTATGTCAGAAGGCAACCCAGGGTGCGTCTCAAGCCGATGATGCATGGTGGCGGGCATGAGCGGGGATTCCGTTCCGGCACTCTGCCCACGCCGCTGCTGGTGGGTCTGGGAGAGGCGTGCCGTATCGCCAGAGAGGAGATGGAACAGGAAAACCGGCGGGTCATGGCCCTGCGGGAACGTCTCCGCACGGGAATCATGAGCCGGTTGACGCATGTTGAGGTCAACGGCGACCTGGTCGCCCGTGTGGCGGGCAACATGAACATATCGTTCAATTATGTGGAGGGGGAGTCCTTGATGATGGCCATCAAGGATGTGGCGGTCTCCTCCGGTTCGGCCTGCACCTCGGCCTCTCTGGAACCTTCCTATGTGTTGCGGGCTTTGGGAGTCGGCGAGGAGATGGCCCACACCTCGATTCGTTTTGGCCTGGGACGTTTCACCACCGAGGAGGAGGTGGATTATGTGGTCAAGATCGTGGTGCAGGGAGTGAACAAGTTGCGGGAGATGTCCCCACTGTGGGAGATGGTTCAGGAAGGGGTGGACCTGGACGCGTTGCAGTGGGCGGCCCATTGAGTTTGTCTGGCGTTGAAGAGGAGAGACCATCATGGCTTATAACGAGAAAGTTCTGGATCACTATGAGAATCCCCGCAATGTGGGCAACCTGGACAAGCAGGACGCCAACGTGGGGACCGGCATGGTGGGCGCGCCCGCCTGCGGGGATGTGATGAAGTTGCAGATTCGGGTCAACGAGGCGGGTATCATTGACGACGCCAAATTCAAGACCTTTGGCTGTGGGTCGGCCATTGCGGCCTCTTCCCTGGTGACGGAGTGGGTCAAGGGAAAGAGCATCGACGAGGCGTTGGCGATCAAGAACAAGGACATCGCCGAAGAGTTGGCCCTGCCTCCGGTGAAAATCCACTGTTCGGTGTTGGCGGAAGACGCCATCAAGTCCGCGGTGGCCGATTACCGCAGCAAGAAAAAGGGGAGTTGACGCCCATGAGCGCAGCGCAAGGGATCGTGATGACCGAACGGGCCGCCCGTCAGGCCCAACTCATGCTGGACAGGCGGGGCACGCCCGGGGCGTTCATTCGCATTGGCACCACCACCAAGGGGTGTTCCGGTTTCTCTTACAAACTGGAATACGCCGACCGGGCGGAGGATGATGACCTGGTATACGAATCTTTCGGGGTGAAGGTGGTGTTGGACAACAAATCGGCGGTGTTGCTGGATGGAACGCTGGTGGATTTCGAGTCCACGGCGTTCAAGTCCGGCTTCAAGTTCAGCAATCCCAGGGAGAAGGAACGCTGCGGTTGCGGTGAGTCCTTCAAGGTGTGAAGATGTCCCGGTCCGTTGGCGATGTGGTCTGCTGGTCCTGTCGGGGGGGCACCCCGTCGGGATTTTTCTGCGCAACCTGCGACGCCATTCTGCCGTTGGATGCGCGGTTGGATTTTTTTCGTCTGTTTGCCCTGGAACCGACCTTCGAAGTGGATCTGGTGGCTTTGGAGGTCCGTTACCGTGAGTTGCAGAAACGGTTGCATCCTGACTTTTTCGCCAGTCGTGGCGCGTTGGAACGCCGGCTTTCGTTGGAGCATGTCACCCGTGTCAACGAGGCGTGGCAGACCTTGACGGATCCACTGGCGCGAGCCGGTTATTTGTTGCGCCTGGAGGATTGGAAACCGGATCATGGTTCGTCGGACCTGGAATTTCTGGGTGAAGTGATGGAGTTGCGGGAGAGTCTGGAGGAGTTGGATCCCAAGGCCCCGGACGCCATGGCCCGGCTCGCCGCGTTGCGTGGTGGTGCCCTGGAGCGTGTGCGGGATGAGGAAAAACGCATGGGGGCGTTGTTTTTGGACTATTTTCGGGAACCGGACAGGGAGTGTCTGGTCCGGATCGGGCGTCTCGCGGACCGGATGCGGTATCATCGACGCTATCTGGAGGAATTGGATCGTCTGGAAGATCAGGCGTTTGAGTAGGGAGTGGTGGAAAAGATCATGGATGTGTTGCTGGAGATCATGGAGCCGGGGGAGTCTCCCCTGCCGCATCGAACGACCCCCGCGAGTCGCAAGCGGGTGGTTGGCATCGACCTTGGGACCACGTTTTCATTGGTGGCGGCGGTAGGGGTTCAGGGCAGGCCACTGTGCATTCCGGACGAGGATGGCCGGTGTTCCTTGCCTTCGGTGGTCCATTATGGTGGGGATGGTTTGATCTGTGTGGGGCATGCCGCCGGGGAGTTGGCCTTGAGTCATCCCAGGGAGACCATCGCCTCGGTCAAGCGTTACATGGGTCGCGGACTGGAGGATGTGCGGGCCAGGAACCAGACCATTCCCCATCTGCTGGAAGCCGGTCCTGGCGGCATGGTGCGCATTGTGGCGGGAGCCGTCACCGTCTCTCCCGTGGAGGTTTCCGCGGAGATTCTCAGGGTGCTGAAAGAGCGCGCGGAGGAGGCCCTTGGAGGAACGTTGCATGGGGCGGTGATCACGGTCCCGGCCTATTTTGACGATGCCCAGCGTCAGGCCACCAAGGACGCGGCCCGTGTGGCGGGTCTGGAGGTGCTGCGTTTGTTGAATGAGCCCACGGCGGCGGCGTTGGCCTATGGTTTGGACAATGGCAGCGAGGGGATGTACATCATCTATGATCTGGGTGGTGGCACGTTTGATGTTTCATTGTTGAAACTGGAGAAGGGGGTGTTTCAGGTGCGGGCCACGGGGGGTGATTCCGCGTTGGGTGGAGATGATCTGGATCAGTGGCTGGTGGGGCGTTTTTTGGGTGAGATGGGAGTGGATGCGCCGGATCCTGGTTTGATTCAGGGGTGTCGCAAGGTGGCCCGCGAGGTCAAGGAGCGGTTGAGCGGTGAGGAGAGTGTGGTGTATGCGTTGCCTGGAATGGAGCGCCAGGGGAGCATCACCCGTTCCGAGTTCGAGGTTGGGATTCGTGATCTGGTGTGGGCGACGATACCGATCTGCCGGCGTGTTTTGAAGGACGGTGGTGTGGGTGCGGATGGTTTGCAGGGTGTGGTGATGGTGGGTGGATCGACGCGCGTGCCGTTGGTGCGGCGCATGGTGAGGGACTTTTTTGGCATGGAGCCGTTGATCGATCTGGATCCGGATCAGGTGGTGGCCTTGGGTGCGGCGCATCAGGCGGCGTTGCTGGGTGGTGATGATCGCGGTGAGATGTTGTTGCTGGATGTCACGCCGTTGTCGTTGGGGATTGAGACCATGGGTGATCTGGTGGAAAAGATCGTGCCGCGCAACTCACCGATCCCCACGGCGCGGGCGCAGGATTTCACCACGTTCAAGGATGGTCAGAGCGCCATGGCGGTGCATGTGGTGCAGGGTGAGCGGGAGTTGGCGAGTCAGTGTCGTTCGTTGGCCCGTTTTGAGTTGCGGGGCATACCGCCGATGACGGCGGGTGCGGCGCGGATTCGGGTGACGTATCAGGTGGATGCGGACGGTTTGCTGACGGTGGGTGCTCGCGAGGAGACCACAGGTGTGGAGCAATCGGTTGTGGTCAAGCCATCCTACGGTTTGACGGACGATGAGATCGCCGACATGCTTCAGGATGGGATGCGGCATGGGGCGGCGGACATGCAGGCGCGTCTGCTCAACGAGGCGCGTGTGGAGGCGGAACGTGTTCTGGCGGCGGCGGGTGCGGCTTTGAGGGAGGATGGTGATCTGTTGTCGGAGGGTGAATTGCAGCAGGTCAAGGGTGTGATGCTGGCCGTATGGGAGAGTTCGCAGCGGGAATCCGCCGAGGGGATCAACGAGGCGGTGCAGCGGATGGATGTCAAGACCCGATTTTTTGCCCAGCGTCGGATGGATCGCGGTTTGCAGAGGGCGATGACTGGTCGCAAGGTGGATGATTTCGTTTAAGGAAAGCGAGGAGTTTGTATGATCAGGATCACCTTTTTTCCGATGAATCAGACGGTTGAGGTTTCCCCTGGCACGTCGTTATTGGAGGCGGCGCATGCCAACGGTGTGCCTTTGGAGGGAGCCTGTGAGGGTTCTTTGGCTTGTTCCACCTGTCATGTTGTGGTGCATCCTGACTGGTATGATCGTCTGGACCCTGCGGATGAGCATGAGGAGGATATGCTGGACAAGGCGTTTGGTTTGACCTCCAGCAGTCGTCTTGGATGTCAGATCATTTTGGACGAGTCATTGGATGGATTGGTTGTGACGATACCGGCCTATTCGGTCAATATCAGTGTGGACAAAAGGGGAGTACGGTCATGAAGTGGACGGATATCAATGAGATCGCCATTGCCTTGGCAGATTCCTTGCCGGAATTGGATCCTCTTTCCGTGCGTTTTACGGAGTTGATGGATTGGGTGATGAATCTGCCCGGATTTGACGATGATCCGCAGCGTTGCAATGAAAAAGTGTTGGAAGCCATACAGATGGCTTGGCTGGACGAGTTGGAGTAAAAGAAAATCGCATTTTTTTCACATGCGGGGTTCTCTTTCAGGATTTGTTTTGCTATAGTGCCGTTCGTTGCAGATGGGACGTTAGCTCAGTTGGTAGAGCAGCAGACTTTTAATCTGCGGGCCACAGGTTCGACCCCTGTACGTCTCACCATTAAAGTTTTACGAGGTTTTCTCGCTTCCAAGGCCGCCCATCCAGAGCGGCTTTTTTTATCGAAAAAATTCCAATATTTTAAATAGATAGCCAAACCAGTTTGAAAACACACTTGGTCGAGAACTGGACCAACGGGAGTCGAAAAACGGCCTTTTTCTCTTCTCCCTGCCGACATTCTCCAAAAGCTATGGACCGTTCATATGAAGTGGCCTGGATTTTTGGACCGAACTTTTGCCTGTAAAATCAATGCATAACGCAGACCTGTTTTTGGACCGTTTTGGAAATGCAAGGCGATTTTTTTGTACTCAGTGCCCAGAGTCTCCACGGAACTGCGCAACTCGATCACCATGTCGGAGATCCACTTGTCCGTCTTGACGTCGAGAGTGTCCATTTCTGAGATGATGTTGTGGGCGTAACCTAGAATGCAGTCTGCGGACATGAAAGCCCGGAAGATATCTTCTCGATCGATTGGAGATGCGA
>JADGCR010000111.1 GCA_015228895.1 Magnetococcales bacterium | reverse complement strand
CAGGGAGTCGTTATATACAAGCCGTTATAACGGTGGCCTGACATCACGTCACCCATTCCCCGGCCACATCCCCACCCCGTCCGGCTGTCGAAACACGAGGAGACCCGCACCATGAGTGTCTTGATCCTGTTGATCGCATGCCTCTTGTCCGGTTCCGTATCCGCGGATGAGGTCCAGGTGGCCGTCGCGGCCAACTTTACCGCCCCAGCCAGGCGGATCGCCGCCGACTTCGAACAGGAAACCGGACACAAAGCGGCGCTTTCCTTCGGTGCGACGGGTAAATTCTACGCGCAGATCAAAAACGGCGCGCCTTTCGATGTGTTGCTGTCTGCCGACGCCGCGACTCCGGCCCGGCTGGAGCGGGAGGGTGACGCCGTAGCCGGCAGCCGTTTCACCTATGCCATCGGCAAACTCGTTTTATGGTCGTCGCAGCCGGGCATGGTGGATGACGCGGGCGCCATCCTGAAAACAGGCTCTTTCAACCATGTGGCCATCGCCGATCCGAAACGCGCCCCCTACGGCGCCGCCGCCGTGGAGACCCTCTCCGCGCTCAAGCTCCTGGAGGCCGTGCAGCCGAAATTCGTGCGGGCCGAGAACATCGCCCAGGCCCATCAATTCGTCGCCTCCGGCAACGCCGAACTGGGATTCGTGGCGATGTCGCAAGTCGTCCAAGCGGGCGGGATCACCGCCGGTTCGGCCTGGATCGTCCCCGACACGCTCCACGAACCGATTCTCCAGGACGCGACGATCCTCAACAAAGGCAAAGCGAACAACGCCGCCCGATCCTGGATGGATCACCTCAAGGGAGACAAGGCAAAAACAGTGATCCGTTCCTTTGGCTACGATTTCTGATTCGCCATGCCCGACTCCGAAGATCTCGCCGCCATTCGGCTGACCCTCGAACTGGCCACGGTCACCACCCTGCTTTTGTTGCTGTTCGGCACGCCATTGGCCTGGTGGTTGGCCCGCACCCGTTCCCGATGGAAAGACCCAGTGGGCGCGGTGGTTGCCCTGCCCCTGGTCCTGCCGCCCACCGTGCTGGGTTTCTATCTGCTCATCACCATGGGGCCGGAAGGCCCGATCGGGCGCTTGACGCAAACATTGGGGATCGGACTGCTGCCCTTCACCTTCCAGGGATTGGTGGTGGCGTCGTTCCTCTATTCGCTCCCCTTCGTCGTGCAACCGATCCAGAACGCCTTCGAGGCCATGGGCAATCGCCCGCTGGAGGTGGCCGCCACCCTGCGCGCCTCACCCCTGGACGCCTTCTTTACGGTGGCCATTCCTTTGGCGCGCTCCGGTTTCTGGAGCGCGGCCATCCTTGGCTTTGCCCATACGGTGGGGGAGTTTGGCGTGGTGCTGATGATGGGCGGCAACATTCCCGGTGTCACCCGCGTCGTCTCGATGCAGATCTACGCCCGCGTCGAGGCGATGGAATACACCCATGCGCACTGGCTTGCAGGGGGCATGATCGTCTTTTCCTTTACGGTTCTGCTGGCGCTTCAGGCTTTCCGTGCGGACCGGCGACCATGACCATCGAAGTGCGCTTTTCTCTTGCCGTGCCGCATTTTTCACTGGAGGTCGATTTCCGGTGTCCCGGCCGGGGGGTGACGGCGTTGTTCGGACGCTCCGGATCGGGCAAGACCACGCTGCTGCGCGCGATCGCCGGTCTGGAAAGGGTGACGGGTGGACGACTCGTCGTCAACGGAGAGGTGTGGCAGGACGAACGTTTTTTCCTGCCTGTCCATCAGCGGCCTCTGGGATACGTTTTCCAGGAAGCGAGTCTGTTTCCCCATCTTTCCGTGCGGGGCAATCTGGAGTATGGAATGCGTCGCATCTCCGGGAGGAAGGACGGACTCCATCGCGACGCCATCATCACCTTGTTGGGCATTGGCGGCTTGCTGGAACGCAAACCGGAACGACTGTCGGGTGGGGAGAGGCAGCGCGTCGCCATCGCCCGCGCCCTGCTGACCCGACCCCGCTTATTGTTGATGGACGAACCCCTCGCATCCCTGGACCAGGAACGCAAGGACGAAATCCTGCCTTATCTTGAACAGTTGCATGCGGATCTGGAGATCCCGTTGCTGTATGTGAGTCACGCCCGGGACGAGGTGGCGCGCCTCGCCGACCACCTGGTGGTGCTGGACGGGGGACGGGTGCTGGGCGCCGGGCCGTTAGCCGAGATGTTCGCCCGGCTCGACCTGCCCATTCGCCTCGGAGAGGATGCGGGCGTGGTGCTGGAGGCGGTGGTGACGGAACGCGACACCGAATGGCATCTGGCACAGGTCGCATTCCCTGGCGGCCATCTTTGGGTGCGTGACCAGGGGCGGCCCGTCGGCCATGCCGTGCGGGTGCGCATTCTGGCCAGGGATGTCAGTCTCGCCTGTGAACGCGTCACCGATACCAGCATCATCAACACCTTGCCCGTCCTGGTGACCGGTTTGGTCCAGGATGCCCACCCGGCGCTCTGTCTGGTACGTCTCGACGCCTGTGGAACACCGCTGCTGGCGCGTCTCACCAGGCGTTCCGCGGCGGCGCTGAGACTTGAGCCGGATCTCAAGGTTTGGGCACAGATCAAGGCGGTGGCGTTAATCGCCTGATCGCTTCGGCGGGCCAAAACGCAAGAATGGACGCGATCGACCGGATGACATCGCAAGCGCCCCGACGGCAAACAACCGGATGGTTTCCGACAATCACGATGGTGTGCCTGCAAACGCGAGGAAAACATGATCGAACTGCATGGATCGGTATGGATGACCGTTGACGGCAAGAACGTTGGCGGCTCAGGACGCGTCGAACTGCTGGAAAGCATTTCCGCGCTTGGTTCCATCACCAAGGCGGCAAAGACCATGAAAATGAGCTACAAGGCAGCCTGGGACGCCATCAATCAGATGAACAATGTCGCCGGCGAACCTCTTGTGGAACGGATGGTGGGTGGCAGAGGCGGTGGATCGACACGCCTCACGCCACGCGGCGAACAACTGGTTGCCAACTTCAAACTGATCGCGCAGGAACACCAGCGTTTTGTCGATCAACTCAGTCATCAGGCTCACGGGCTTGAGGAGGATCTCCGGCTGATCAGAAGAATGAGCCTCAAAACAAGCGCGCGCAATCAATTCTTTGGCAGGGTGAGATCCATCCGGATCGGCGCGGTGAACGCGGAGGTCATCCTCGACATCGGTGGCCATGTGGAAATCGTCGCCATCATTACCAACGAAAGCGTGGAAAATCTGGCCCTCGAACCCGGCAAGGAGGCCTATGCCTTGGTGAAAGCGCCCTGGGTCATCCTGACCACCGACGACACGCTCAAAACAAGCGCCCGCAATCGTCTATGCGGCACCGTGGTGCGTTGTCAGAAGGGAGCGGTCAACGGTGAAGTCGTCCTCGAACTGACGCCCGGCAAGACCATTGCGGCGATTGTCACCAACCACAGCATTCAAGCCCTTGGCATCGAAGTCGGCATACGCGCCTGCGCCCTGATCAAAGCCTCCCATATCATCCTGGCAGTCGCCGCCTGAGGTTTCCGTCCCGCCACGAAACCGTCTTGTTTCGTGTCATCAAACGCAGCGACAACCCGGCATCACCCGATATGCGCCATATTTTGCGCGCCATGCGCGTTCGGCGCACCCATGCCAGCGCGGAACCTGCCCGGAGAGCCAAAATCCATCAGGCCGTGGAACCCGGCCCGCGCCCAGGTGGCGCCAAAAGAAAACCGCCGGTCAACGGGTTGATCAAGATCTCTTTGACAGCGCGTCGGACATGGGCCGGGTTCTCTCCGCCGCCCGACCATATTGATCCTCGAACCGGACGATGTCGTCCTCCCCCAGATAGCCGCCGGATTGCACCTCGATGAGTTCCAAAGGGGTCGCGCCCTGGTTTTCCAGGCGGTGGGGCATGCCCACCGGGATGTAGGTGGACTGGTCCTCCTCCAGCAGGAACACCTCCTCCCCACGGGTCACCCTGGCCTGGCCCTTGACCACCACCCAGTGCTCGGCGCGGAAAAGGTGTTTCTGCAGGGAGAGCGCCCCGCCGGGGTTGACCGTGATGCGCTTGACCTGAAAGCGGGCGGCCTCGTTCAAACGTTCATACGCCCCCCAGGGACGATAGACCTTGCGATGCAGGATCGCCTCCTGGCGCTTCTCCCGCTGCAAGCGGGCCACCAACGTCCTGACCTCCTGTACCCGCTCCCGCGCGGCCACCAGCACCGCGTCCGCCGTCTCCACGATGACCACGTTCTCCAACCCCAACGCCGCCACCAGCCGACTGCAAGAGCGCACATGACTGTCGCGCATCCCCTCCAGGATCACATCCCCGTACAGGGTGTTGCCATCCCCGTCCCGCTCCCCCGTCTCCCAGATGGCGGACCAGGAGCCAAGATCGCTCCAGCCCGCGTCCAAGGGGACCACCGCCGCGCGTCCGGTCTTCTCCATCACCGCGTAATCGATGGAAACCCCCGGACTCCGCAGAAAAGCCTCCGGATCCAGACGGAGAAAATCCAGATCCGCCACGCTCCCCGCCATGGCGGCGCGACAGGCGGCGAGGATCTCCGGCGCCAGCCTGGCCAACTCCTCCAGGTAGGTGGCGGCCCGCAACAAGAACATCCCGCTGTTCCAGAAACAGCTCCCCGACGCCACAAAACCGCGGGCCGTGGCCTCGTCCGGCTTTTCCACAAAACGGTGGACCCGAAACACCCCGCCGGACGCCCCCAGGGGGGAACCCTGGTGAATGTAGCCGAATCCGGTCTCCGGAGCGCGGGCGACGATGCCGAAAGTGACCAGCCACCCCTCACGGGCCGTCTCCACCGCCTGGCCCACCGCCCGATGAAAGGCCGGGATGTCGGGGATGAGATGATCCGCCGGCAACACCAGCAACAGAGCGTCCGGGTGGCGGGAAAGGGCGTGGATCGCGGCGCAGGCCACGGCGGGAGCGGTATTGCGTCCCTCCGGCTCCAGCAGGATCGCCAGAGGGACCACCCCCAGCAGACGGGCCTGCTCGGCGGCCAGAAAACGGTGCTGCTCGTTGCACACCAGGATGGGCGACAGGGTGTCGGGCAGTCCCTGCAAACGACGCATGGCGGCCTGGAACAAGGTCTCCTCACCCATCAGCGCCAGAAACTGCTTGGGATGGCCCGCCCGGGACAATGGCCACAACCGGGTTCCCGACCCCCCGGAGAGAATGACCGGAAGAATCGGCATCAAGCCCGCCAGATCAACACGCCGTCGGCCTTGAAAACACCACGGGAGTCCACGATCAGTCGGGCATGCTCCCGGATCATCGCCCAATCGAAGCGATCGTGATCCGTCGCCAGCAACAGGCAATCGTATTCTGCGATGACTTCAGGCGTCAGAACGACGCTATCCATCGACAACTGAAAGGCGCGCATGGGAGGAATCTTCGGCACATGGGGATCGGTGTAGTCGGCCAGGGCACCCATGGCGAGGAGTTTTTCCAACAAGTGGAAACTGGGAGACTCCCGGACATCATCGACATTTTTCTTGTAGGCCAGACCCAGCACCAGCACCCGCGACCCCCGCACGGCCTTGCCATGGGCGTTCAGGGCCTCCATGACCTTGCTCATGACGTAATCGGGCATGCCGCTGTTCACCTCGCCGGCCAGTTCGATGAAGCGGGTGTTGATCCCGTATTCCCTGGCCTTCCAGGTCAGATAGAAGGGATCGATGGGGATGCAGTGCCCCCCCAGACCCGGACCCGGATAGAAGGGCGTAAACCCGAAAGGCTTGGTGGATGCGGCGCGAATCACCTCGAAGATATCCAGATTCATCCGTTCCGCCACCACCTTGAGTTCGTTCACCAGAGCGATATTGACCGAACGGTAGGTGTTTTCCAGGATCTTGACCATCTCCGCCGCGCTGGGGGAGGAGACGCACGTGACCTGATCGATCACCTGTTCGTACAGGGTGCGGCCCACCTCCAGACAGGCCTCCGTCACCCCGCCGCACACCTTGGGAATGGAACGGGTGGTGAATTTGGGGTTGGCGGGATCTTCCCGTTCCGGGGAGTAGACCACGAAAATCTCCACACCCACCTTGAATCCCGCCGCCTCGATGGGGGGACAGATCAACTCCACGGTGGTGCCCGGATAGGTGGTGCTTTCCAGGGAGATCATCTGGCCGGGCCGCATGTAGGGCAGGACCCGGTTCACCGAGCCGGTCACGAAGGAGAGATCCGGTTCCCGATTGCGATTCAGCGGGGTGGGCACGCACAGGATGATCGCGTCCACCTCCCCGACCCTGGAAAAATCGGTGGTGGCCGAGAAGTTGCCCGCGTGTCTGGCCTGCACGAAAGGCGCGATATCGATATGTTCGATGTAACGGATACCCTGATGGAGTTTCTCCACCTTGCGGCCATCCACGTCGAAACCGATCACCGGGAAACGCTCTTCCAGAAACCGCAAGGCCAGGGGCAACCCCACATATCCCAACCCCACGATGCCCACCACCGCACTCCGATTGCGAATTTTTTCCAGCAATTTCTCGTTCATTGCGCTCCCAGTCCTTGTATTTCAGCAATTGAGATCAACCAGTCAACCTGTCCTGAGCCATTGCCAGGAGAGCATCCCGGCCAAAGTCATCAGCAGCGAGCCGATGACATGAATGGCGATCGCCCCCATGGCCAGGGTCAACCGCCCCTCCTGCAACAGGGTCATCACTTCGGCGGAAAAGGTGGAAAAGGTGGTGAGACCGCCACAAAATCCGGTGATGATCAACAACCGCCACTCCGGCGCCAGATGCGGGGTCTGGGAAAAAAAGGCCATGGCCAGACCGATGACATACCCCCCGATCAGGTTGGCCAGCAGGGTACCCGGCGGAATGGCGGGAAAGACCGGATTGAACCGCATCCCGAACCCCCACCGCAACAAAGCGCCAAGCGCGGCTCCCGACGCCACGGCCAAAATCGAATTCCACATGGGCGGTCCAAATTGTTTTGTATTGAATGTTTTGGACAGAGGCGGAGCGATCGCCAGGGGCATATTTTCACGCCGGAGGAAAAAAAACAAGGGCGGAATCCATAACAGCCCTGACGCATTTCTCGTCAGGGCTGTCGGCCTCCCCCTTTTTACGCTGCTGCCACCAACCCTCTATTGCCAGGAGATCTTCTCGATACCGTCGAATTCCACTTGCGCGCCATCCCAGAGGGTCACCACACCCGACGCATCCCCGAAGGTGAAGGTCAGGACATCCCCATGCACCTCGTATTCGGCGTCGGTGGTCAGGGTCCATTCGCCCTGCGCCCGGGCATGGGCCACCGGACCATGGGAGACATCGTTCAAATGCACCTCGTCGCTCCAGATATTGTGACGGCCTCCGTCACGCCCCCCATGCATTTCGTCCCGACCGTCCCCGGCACCGAA
>JADGCR010000110.1 GCA_015228895.1 Magnetococcales bacterium | reverse complement strand
TTTTTGCAACAGTGCCGCCACTTTGTTCCGCAGGGCTTCCGGATTGTCCGCCTCAACCCCCGGCGCCTCGAAGTGGAGCAGAAGCCAGAGATCGAAGCTTGGCCGACAGCCGATGAATCGCACATGCACCGGCTCGGTGTCCTGGAACTGCTCCTGCAACTGCCGCCAGATCTCCCGGGTGGCGGCGGCATGGGTTTTGGCCTGCTCCATCACCAGAAAGATCCGTTTGCACGGCCCCGACTCCCGAAAGAGGGTCTGACAGGCGATCGGCACCTCACCGGGCTCGGGCAGGGGCAGGCAGATCACCTCTTCCGGCGGTCTCAACTCGGCGATGAAATCTCTGAAATAGCCCGCCGCCGCCTCGGGCAGCAGCAGCAGAATCCGCTCTCTTGGGGGCGTGCGGGGATGAGCGCGCTCCAGGGAGGCTCCCGTACGCTCCCTGGGCGTGCGCAGCCAGGAGATGAGCGGCGGTTTCGACGAAGTAGCCACCCCTTAAAGATCCTTGAAACGCTTCAGGGCCGGCACCGCGCCGAAAGAGCCCTCAAGATAGCGGCGTTGCAGGGGTTCGCCCTGCTGGATGTCGAAATCGGAGATGGGATAGAGCTCGCTGCAACGGTCGCCGGTTTTCTCCACCATCCAGAACTGATCCCGGCGGAAGGCGGAGTTGTCCATCAGGGCGGTATCGTGGGTGGTGCTGATCAGCTGCGCCTGACTGGGGTTGGTCATGGGATCGTGCATCAGGCCGAAGAGGAATTTCACCAGATGATGATGAAGGCTGGTATCCATTTCGTCCATGAACAGCACCCGCCCCTGGCCGAGGATGTTCATCCAGGGCCAGGCCAGGGCGAACAGTTTTTGCGTCCCCCGGGATTCGGCCTCCCAGGGGAGCAGCACCGGCTTGCCGGTATCCCCCATGGAGCGCTCGAAGCGGATCTCGGTGACCACGGTGTTCGACATTTCTTTCTGAAGTGCGGCGCGGATCTCCGGGGGGAGATCCTCCATGCCCAGATCCCCCACGGTCCGGCTCTCCAGGCGAATTCCTTCGATGTCCATGTCGGCCTGATTGAGGAATTTCAGCACCCTTAAGCGTCCGTCGGGATCCTTGCAGAGGGAGGCGGAGAACTCCTTGCTGATCTCCATGTGGGGTCTGAAGACCCTGAGGCGCTTGTCGAACCAGTCGAAGACGGGCCTGAGCGACGCGGAGTTGAGCTGGATGGCGGTGGAGAGATAAAGCGCGTTTTTGCGGGTGGCGTCGCGCCAGACCTCCCGGTTGCCGGGCATGTATTTTTTGTGGAGGTTCCAGACCTCCTTGCCGGATGGGGCGTCGAAGTAGCGTTCGAACCAGCGTTGCGGTCTGCCGCTGGGATAGGCGATGAGCCATTCATGGACCACCCGCTCCCGGGTGACGGCGAAGCCGTACTGATAGCGGATATCCTCTTCGATGAAGATCATTTCGAAGACGCTGGGGGATTGACTGTTCTTGTGGTTGAGCAAAAAGGGGTGGATTTCGATGAGATCCCCCTCCTGGCCCTTGGCGGAGTTCAAGACGAAATCCCACATGAACAGGGCGGCGCGGATCAGGTTGCTTTTGCCGGAGGCGTTGGGGCCGTATATGACCGTCGATTTCAGCAGTCTGGGCAGTCTGGGAATGCCGGTGGAGAAGGTGTTTTCCGGCCACTCGCGATAGGTGCCGCTGGCGGCCATGCTTAGGGTCTGCCGTTCGCAGAAGGAGAGATAGTTGGAAACGCTGAATTCGATGAGCATGACACCGTTCCACGGTTTGAGAAGCTTTCTGAGCGCCAAAAGGGGTGAGAAGATCCAGGGCGCCATGATCTGTGCGATCCATGGGAATCATAAACGGTGATGCGCCGGGAGGGAAAGGGAGATTGTCCTGCGTCCACCGAGGTTGGCGGCGGCGGTGGATCTGGCCCGGGAGATCGAGATAACTCATTACGTTTTTAGATGAAAAAGTCGATCATGGGAGAAAAATCCACAACCATGGATGGTTCGTCATGGGGGGCAGATCATGGAATGGGCTGAGAAAAAGGTATGGGGCATTCGTTAGGTCTCCGCATCGGAGTCGATGGCCAAAGGGGAAACGAGTTGGCTGGCGCTGCTGGAGACGATGCATGAATTCTTTGCGGAGGGTTGAATCATTTATCTTGGGATTGTTCTTGAGTGACGGAATAACATGAGCTTTTTCAATGCATTTATCATATTGGGGGTTCAACAATTATTATTAAGGCTTGCAGTAATTGCTTCGCTGGTGTTGTTTGTTGCAGCAATAAATTATATTATTGATTTTTGTCTGAGCGGAATATAGTTGACAAGGGGCGCGCCCAAATCGGTGTGACTATATTCTTTATTCTCTTTGTTGGGCCGTATCTGTTGTACAGAGTTGCCATCCATTAGGCAACAGCCCATGATTGCTGAAATGCACTCTTCATAAAGGCGGGAATGATCCTGTGGTGCGGAGTGACTCCAAATCCTCTCACTTGGCCTGGGTGCCCGGTTCGGCCTCTGGCTGGGTCTGGCGATCCAGAACCCTGATTCACCCCTCTGAAGCCGACCGGCGCTGTCCCAGTCGGGAAAGCCGGGCGGGCCGGTTCGAACAGACCCAAATCCCGTTCCCCCACTCGTCCGGATACTCCTTAAGCTTGCCAAATCCGGCTTCGATGACTTTTTCTCCAAATACCGGATTGTTGTAGATGATGATTTTCTCCTGATCTTCAGAGGTTGAATTGCGGATCCGCTCCAATACCTGTTCCAGCGTATCCATGGAAAACGGATTGTACAGATAATACATATTATACCCGCCGTAACCCTCGAACCGGACCGCATCCCCGATGTATACCTCCACCCGGTCCGCTTTCAGCCGCTCGAAATTCCGCTTGGCCGTTTCACCTATGCTGCCGGAAATCTCGATCCCGCCAATCCGGGCAAACGGAAAGGAGAGCATGGTGCGCATGGCGCTCCCTTTTCCGCACCCTATATCCATGATTCGATCATTGCAAGTAATTCCGATGTCCTGAAGCAAAAAGTATAAATATTCATTGCCGGAAGGAGACGAGCAATACACCTTCTCCGGATCAAGACCCACCGCTTCCGGTCGCACCCTCAAGCAGAAATCAAGACCTTTCAGACAATCAATAAACAAAAATGTGAAATATTTCAAAGAACGTCTGCATAATATTTTCCATAACAGCATTAAAAGTCTGTTGCCGAGAATGGCTTCCATTCTTTTCTCCTTCAATATGCTTCAAGGGATCTCTCGAAACACAGCCTTGCGTTGCCCGTCCAGCAGGCGGGGAGCAGCGCAGAACCCATGGGAATCAGCCCGCGAGATTCCATCTCATACTGATCCGCTCCATGTCATCCATGTTTCCGTGAATGGTTATATAGGTTATACAATAACACGGGGTTCTGGTGACCGCAAGAAAGATCTTAAGTTGAAATAAAAAGGATGAGGTCTTGAACCCAACGCAGAAGAGCAGTCAAGGCAGCCTGACCCTCATCTTCAAGGAGGGGAAAAAATGCGAAAAGGCAGAAAGATCAAATCGATCAACCAACATCCAGACCAAACGGGCATGACACGGCAGTGGCGCTTCCGGGACGGCTTCTCAACCGGCTGCCAAATCCTCCCCTTCACTCCACCTGCCAGGCCGCATCCAGCTCGATCAATCCCGCTTCGTTGGTGACGATGTACTGGTCGGGCCGGGGGGTGATCTCAAGCTCCGCCAGATGGCTCACCTTGCCCAGAATCTGGGATTCAATCGCCCCGGAAACCGACACGCGCAACGTGTAACGGCCCGGCAAAAACGGTATCTTATCAATTACCGCCGTCACCACATGACGGCCAGGAGCCAGATCGGGCCGTGTCCCACGCTCCCGGGGCTGATGCACATACCCTAAAATCAGCGACCGTCCCGCAGGCTCCAGCATGAAACAGAACAATGGCGCCTTCAAAGGCTCCCGGACCTCCACCACCACCCGGATCCCCACCGCCGACTTGCCTTGAATCCGGGTCACGGCCCCACCGCTTTCCGGATCGAAAAACCCCGCCTCCCGGATCACGAAGGCGCGCTCCGTGCCCGGATGGTGCATCATTCCCCCCGCGGCAGGGGTGTTCTCCACCACATAGCGGGCAATCACCTCCGCTGGCCTGCCGAAACTCACGAAACGACCCTTGTTCAGATATAGGGCATGGGTGCAGAGCCGGTCCACCTGGCCCAAATTGTGGGAAACGAACAATACCGCCACCCCGGAGTGAGACAACGCATGCATCCGCTCCAGCGCCTTGTTGCGGAACACTAAATCCCCCACCGCCAGCACCTCGTCCACCAGCAGGATGTCCGGCTTCATGTGGATCGCCACCGCAAAGCCCAGCCGCGCCCGCATCCCCGAACTGTAGCTCATCACCGGCGCGTCGATGAAATCCCCCAGCCCGGCAAACTCGATGATCTCCTCCAAAGCTCCCTTCAGCTCCGCCCGGGTGATGCCCAGCACCGCCGCGTTGATGGCGATGTTCTCCCGGCCCGTCAGCACCGGACTGAACCCCGCCCCCAACTGGATCAAAGCCCCGATCCGGCCTTTAAGGGTGATCTCCCCCGCATCGGGCATCAAAAGGCCGTTGATCAGCCGCAACAGGGTGGTCTTGCCCGATCCGTTGGGACCGATCACCCCCAGAATCTCCCCACGCCGCACGGTGAAGCTCACATCGTCAAGCGCCCAGAACTCCTCCTTGCGCAAGGTGGCGCTCCGGGGCCGTCCGGCCAGCTCGCGAGCCACGTCCCGCACCCCGTACCACATGGAGCGCTTGAGCCCCAGGCAGAACTTCTTGCGGATTTTTTCAGCCGTAATCAGGATTTCGCCGCTCATCCGTCAGGCTCCCATCCGCTCCAGCACCACCGGAATCGCCAGACGGTAGAAGATCAGCGCCAGCACGAAGGCGACGATTCCACCAAAGCAGGCGATCCAGAAGGAGAGAGGATCGCTCAACGCTCCGGAAGTGAAGAGCTCCCGGGCACCCTGAAGCAGGGGCGAAACCGGATTGAGGGTGGCCACCAGCGACCAGGGCCACTCCTTGGGCGCCGGATAAACGATGGGCGTCAGAAAGAAGAGAAATCTCAATGCCATGGCGCTGCCCTCCCCCACATCCTTGAAGAGCGCACCAAATGGCACCAGCAGCAGACCGGCGGCAGTACCCATCACCATCAGCGCCAGAATCGCCGGCAGCGCCAGCAGCATGCCCCAGGAAAGCGGCATGCCGAACATAAGCAACGTGCCGAACGCCAAAGGCAGTTGCACCGCCGCAAAAACCGCCACCTGCGCCATGCCCGCCAGAATCGGAGCCTCACGGGACATGTTGATCTTGATCAAAATCGGCACGCAGGCTTCGAAGGATTTCAAGGGAGTCAGCACGCTTTCCGTGAAGATCTGCCACAAAAGAGTGCCCAGCAGCACATAAACCGGATAGGGAATCCCGGTGGGATCGATATTGAGAATCTTGCGGGAGTTCAAAAAAACAAACACCAGCGCCGTGGCCAAAGGGGGCAGCAGCAGCCAGAGAAACCCCAGCACCGATTGCCGGTAGCGCTGCTTGAGATCTCTCACGAACAGCCTTAAGGCCAGCTCTTTGGCCTGCCACAGCTCGGAAATGAGCGCGGAGAAGAGCGCGCCGGGAGAGCGTCGGGCCGCATCCGCCGAATAGCGACGAACGGTCATGGATACGGAACTCAAGCGGGCGGGGTCAGGCTCCGTCATGGGCTCATGTCTCGATTGATCACAAGAAGAGGCGGACGCCGAATGGCGCGTTTCATCCGGGCATGACGCCACGTTTCCCAAAAGATGTCAAGCAGGCCGCCGATGGGGTGTCAAGCAAAGTTCATATGGCAGGATCCGGCGGCGGGTGGTATGATCGATATCTTTCTTACCCGTTTGTGACCTCCGGACCGCAAGGACTTTTCAAGCGACGCTCATGACCCCTCCCCTGCCCCCACGGATTCTCGGCCTGACCCTGGCCCGAGGCGGATCCAAAAGCGTGCCCGGCAAGAACATTCATCCGCTTCACGGGGTGCCGCTGATCGCCTACACCATTTACGAGGCCCTCGCCAGCCGTCACATCAGCCGCTATCTCGTCTCCACCGACGATCCGGCCATTCAGGAGGTGGCGATCCGCTGCGGCGCCGAAGCCCCCTTTCTGCGCCCCGCCGAACTCGCCAGCGACACCGCCTCTTCCGTGAGCGCCATGCAGCACGCCGTGGCCTGGGCCGAGGCCGACGAAGGCCAAAGGTATGATTACGTCATCGAACTGATGTGTACCAACCCGATGAAAACCACCGCCGACATCGACGGGGCACTGGAAAAACTGATCGCCACCGGCGCGGATTCGGTGATCGGAGTGCATCAACTGGAAGATCACCATCCGATCCGCATCAAGAAAATCGTGGAGGACAGAATCGTCGATTTCTGTCTGCCGGAAACTCCCGAAACCCGGCGACAGGATCTCAAACCCGATGCCTACATCCGCTGCGGGGCGATCTATGCCCTCAAACGGGACCATCTGATGGTGGAGAACCGCCGCTACGGCTCCATCGACAGCCGCCCCTGGATCATGACCCCGGAACAAGGGGTCAACGTCGATTCCATGACCGATCTGGCCATCGCCGAGGTGCTGCTGGCCCGTCATCCCCGCCCCTACATGAAAAAAATACCATGAAACCACCCATTCTGGTCATCACCCCCGTGCGCCACATCCGGGGGGTTGCAGAAATTCTCGAATCCATCGGCACGGTGACCTACCTGGATCACCCCACCCTCGCCGAGGTGATCGAACATCTGCCAGGCCAGCAGGCGATCTTCACCAATCCCAACAAATCCAACGTCTTCATCGGCCAGGAGGTGATGGAAGCCGGATCCGATCTGAAGGTGATCTGCACCGCCTCCACCGGCACCAACCACATCGACAAGGAGCAGGCCAGATCTCGCGGCCTGCCGATCATCTCCCTGACCGAAGAACGGAGTTTCATCAATAAAATCTCCTCCACCGCCGAACACGCCTTCGCCCTGATGATGGCCACCCTGCGCCACATTCCCGCCTCCTTCGACGCGGTGAAACAAGGAGAATGGGACTATACCCCCTACATCGGTCGCCAACTCGATCACCTGACCATCGGCGTGGTGGGCTACGGTCGGCTGGGAGGAATGTTCTCCCGCTACTGCAAAGCCTTCGGCGCCAGGGTGCTGGTGGTGGATCCTTATAAAACAGTCGAAGATCCCACCCTGGAACAGGTCGATCCCGATACCCTGCTTGCCCTCTCGGATGTGATCAGCCTCCATGTCCATGCCACCCCAGAAACCTTCGCCATGGTCAATGCGGC
>JADGCR010000010.1 GCA_015228895.1 Magnetococcales bacterium | reverse complement strand
AAAGAACAGAGTACATCGATGCCCTGGAAATGGCGGATGATGGGAACCTGCAAGCCCTTTGCACCCTGTTCGCCCGCAATCAAAAAAAATCCATCCTGGCGGCCCTCGGGATTGAACAAGGGATTCAACAAGCGCATCACGCTACCACCATTTTGAAATCCGGTCTTCAACTGCTCAGAAACCGCTTCCAGATCGAAACCAACCGTATGGATAATGTGTTCATTCTGGCGGAAAAATTGCGCGAAAAAACCAATGAAAAACTGAAATTAATTACTCAAGATTTCAAAGATGAGTTTTCTAAGCTTTCAGTATCTGACTCAAAGCCTTACTTTATAAAAGATAATTCAGATAGCAACACATCAGCAAGACGTGACTATTTCCGCCATCAAATCATCGAACTTTCCAAGAAATATGGCTATTTCGCCAATTTCAACAAGCACTGCTGTTGGGCGTCTCTGACCATTATCTCGATGAATCATTTCCAGTTTGTTGTGGCCTTTCACGGTTTGGGGCCGATTCACCGGGGTATCATGGCGGCTTCGAGCTTCACCCTCTTCCGCATACCAAGAGAGGGTGAACAGGATATAACCGATGTAACCGACCTGCATCCGGCTTCCCCGGATTTCTTCCAGTTCAACTATGTTGAACCAACGCACAGCGTCGAAGGTCGGTTTGATGAATGGCTGGAAAGTTCACTGGCCATCGGGCTGGCCGAATGGCAAAAGGCCGTTTCCAGGGATGTAGGGACCTGATTGGAACCGTACCTTCATTCTGGGGAGGCGCCAGGGCGGCTGACAGTTCTCTCTCCAACTCCCGGGGATCCGGGAGTTCCTTTTGCAGGGGAGATCCCCGGCATCTCCGGGCGATTTCATAGCCCTTGCGTGAAAGTCCATGGCATTACCGGGCAAGACCGTCGTAGAATCGAATTCGCTGGCTCAGGGTTGGTTGCAATGACAAGCACGCTGGTGAAATCGGGGACGGTGAATGGAAAAACTGACAACACGAAAATTCGATGTCAAATGGCGCGTGGGAACCGGATTGCGTGCGCTGATTGTCCTGTTGATCCTGTTGAGCGTTTTTTGTATCTACCAGATGGTGCAACTGGCCGGTTTGACGGAAAAACTCTACAACCATCCCTTTCAGGTCAGCACGGCCACCCTGCGCATTTCCGGACAGATCGTCCATATGAACATTCTGCTGGGGCGACTGCAACAGCTGGGAAATTTCGCCGAACTGGAAAAATGGCTCCAGGAACTGGACGCCCGGCATGCCCAGGTGTTGGAGGATCTCAAAACAGTCGATGAACGTTTCCTGGGTGACAAGCAGAAGGTGACGACGGCCCGGCAGGAGTTGACGGAATGGATGCGGATACGCGACCAACTGGCCGAACTGCAAAAAACCGGAAATTTTGACAGAAACCACCCCTTTTTCGCCTCGGCGCGGCAGGATGAGCTGCATAAAATACGCCTGGATCAGGCGATATCGGAGGTGTCGGCCTTTGCCAGCCAAAAGGCGCAGCAGTTCATGGTGAACGCGCAGAAAACCCGTGACCGGATCATTCTGTTGACCCTGGTGGTGATCAGCGGTTGTGTGGTGTTGAGTTATCTGTTGAGCCGCGCCGTTCAAGGCTCGTTGCAGACGGTGACGGTCACCCTTTCCTCGGCCGCCAGTCAAATGGCCGCCACCATCAATCAACAGGAACGGGTCGCCGCCCAACAGGCGTCGGCGGTCAACGAGACCAACACCACCATGGAGGAGTTGGGCGCCTCGGCCCGACAGTCGGCGGAACAGGCCGACTCCGCGGCCAGCGGCGCCCACGCGGCCCTGGAATTGGCCCGGCAGGGCATGGAACGGGTGGATGAAACCTTGCTCACCATGGAAGATGTCAAGGAGAAGGTGGACGCCATCGCCCAACAGATTCTGCGTTTGAGCGAACAGACCGGACAGATTCGCGACATCACCGGAATGGTCTCGGATTTTGCCAACGAGACCAAAATGTTGGCCATGAACGCCGCTGTGGAGGCGGTGCGGGCCGGCGAACACGGCAAGGGATTTGCGGTGTTGGCCGTGGAGACGCGCAAACTGGCGGATGAGAGCAAACGGTCGGCGGGACGCATCAACGGACTGGTGGGAGAGATTCAAAAAGCCACCAACGCCACGGTCATGACCACCGACGAGGGCATCAAGAGCATGGAGGTGGGCATCACCATCACCCGGCGCACGACCGACGCGTTCCAGGCGGTTGCGGACTCCGTTCGTACCGCGGCCGAGGGGGCGCAGCAGATCTCGATGAATGTGCGGCAGCAATCCGTGGCCATCCGTCAGGTGGTGGAAGCCATGCAATCGGTCAATACCGGCGCCAGGGAGACGGCGACGGGAATCGCCCAGGTCAAGGTGGGCATCCAAACCCTGAACGATGTTGTCCGCACGCTCAAAGAGTTGGTTTAGACCCCTCACACCCGGAGGGACGTTTCCGGACAACGAAGAAAATCCCCCGGCGGGGGGAAACGCTAAAATCCCAGCCGTTGCAGCAACGCCTTGATTTGTTGCAAACGATCTTCCCGGATGGTGTTCGCCAGATCGGTCATGCCCAGGATATTCAAGATCTCCTCCACGCCGAAATAACGTTCGCTCTGCAACAGCTCCGCCTGCGCGCGGAAACTCTCGACAGAGAGGCCCAGTCTGGTCAGATATTCGGTACGCAACCCCAATGGGGAGGGTGTGGCTGGCGGTTCGTTGTCCGCCGCCCGGGGAACCGAAAACCGGGCGGCGGCCCGTTGCGGTGTCTTGAAAAGATCGGTAAAGCGGAGCGGCGTCACTGGCGGATAGTTTTGCACGGTTCTGACAATCCCCTGCAACACCGCCACATAATCCGGCACCGGGACGGTGCATTCCGCCAACCAGCGCAAACCGTCCTGCTGGACCCACGCGTCCAGGTAACGGAGACACCATTCAAAATGGCCAAACGCCAACGCGGTCATCCCGGCTTGCAGCAGCGCAAGCCGAGGGTTGGGGTGATCTTGCACGATCCGGGCGGGGATTTTCAGAAACAGCGCCTCTCCACACCCCACCGTGCCCTGGTCCCGCAAGCCGATGGGTCGGCAGACGGGCATGTACAATCCCTTGCTCTGCTTGACATCGATCAGGACAAATCCAGATTCGTGCAACAAGTCGTCCAGATCCTGCAACGATTTCTGGGCGGTGAAGCGGCGCAGGAAGTGGAATTCCGTATAGACGCCATGGATCGAGGTGCGCAGCAGGCGGCTCGCCCCCAGCAAGATGTCGTATTCCGAACCCTCCGTGTCCATGGAGAGAAAATGCGGCGGCCCCGCCTCAGCCCCACCCTGTTCAAACAAGTCATCCAGGGTTTGCAACGTGACCGGAACCACGCTGGCCGTCTGATGGGAAACGGGATCGTAATCGAAGGAAAACTGCTTGCTGTAAATATGGCAGTCGTCGTACTCAGGGAGGCAGGTCAACAGAGAGGAGCCGTACCGATCGTAGGTGAGATGAAAATCGGCTGTGGCGCGACTCCCGCCAACGCAATGGGGCAGCACGACGCACGCCCCTCCCCAGCGCTGCCGGATCTGCTCCAGACAGGAGGGGTCCGCGTCGTACAGGACATTCTCGATGGCCGGCTCCAGCCAGTTGAAACAGGGATAGGCCCGCGACCCGGCCCGACCGCCGACATGATGCACCGAAATCCCGAACACCGAATCCCCCATGATTTTTCCCTTCCTCGCGCGTTTGTCAACTCAATTGGAATCGCTGGTCTCGATGACCCACTCCGGGTGGGCGATGCCGTCATCCCCGGATTTTGTGGTATCCGCAGATTCGATGGTCCACTCGGGTTGAAATACCTCCTGCCTGTCGTGCGCCGGCACGGTTTCGATTTTCCATTCCGGAACAAAAACCCCCGACACACCCCCTCCGTCGTCCCCACCGGTCAGCTCCTGGATCTCCCCCCGCTCCCAGGCGGCCAGACGGGCGGCGATGGTCTGCTCCAGCTCCGCCACCGAGGGTGGTTCCAGCGCCTCCGGCAGCACATCCGAACCCAGCGTGACAAAAAAAGCCCCCACGCCGTTGCGCAGCTCCGCGTACGCCACATCCCGCCGCGTCAGGGAGGTGATCCGCTCCGCCTCGCGATGGATCAAATCCAATTCGTTCATGGAGGCGGCCTCCTTGCCGGCCCTGGCGTGCTGATAGAGACGCTCGTTGACATCGCTCAGGGCCTGGGCCGTGACATACTCCTCCAACGCCTGCACCAAACGGCGATACCCCACATGCACCTGGGCCAGCACGCTCATGCTCAACGCCCGCCGCATCAGCGCCTGATACTCCTCCTGCGTCCTGGAAAGAGCGATCTGGCTGGGCGCGGAGAGCAGGTGCAACACATTCCACACCAGTTTCATCCCCGACTCAGCCCAGACGTGATTGACATAGGCGTCCCCACTGTTGAAATTGCGCCCGGTGCGGAACTCCAGTCCAGGCAGCAGTCGCAACAACTCCTTGCGGGTCTCCAGGGTCTGAATCCGCGCCTGGTAATCCCGTTCCCGCAACTCCGGTCGCTGCCGCAAGGCCAGACGCTCCAGACGGACCAGGGGGGGGAAACGCTCCAGATCCGGCAGCACCACCCGCTCCGGGGCCGCCAGCACGAACGACTCCCCCGGATTGACGTTCATCAGTTCGGCCAGAGCCACCCTGGCCCCGGACAACCCTTTCCACATCTCCTGAATCTGCTGCCAGGTCTTCAGCAAGGTCTTCTGATAGTCCAACAGTTGCATGGGGGGCTGCAGCCGCTGGCGCTCCGCCTCCTGGGCGTTGACCAGCGCCTTCCGCACCCGCGCCATCAGGGGATCCATCATGGATTCCAGGCGTTGGGCGGCCCAGGCCCGCCAATAGACGGTCTGCACCTCCTGCAACAGATTGTGGGCCGCCTTGCGGCGCAATTCGCTGGCGATCAGAACCCGATCCGACTGCTGCCGGGTGTGGAGATAACTCACCCCGAAATCCAGCACGTTCCAGGCCACGGAGAGGGCGCGGGTGGTGTCGTACAGATTCAGCGAGTCCGTAGGCACACGATCCCGCTCCTCGTACCCGGCCACCACCGTCAGGCCGGGCAATTGACGATACGAGGCCACAGCCGTCAAACCCTGGGCCAGGGCCACATCCATGGACTTGACACGGGTGGCCAGATGATGGCGAATCGCCCGCGCCATGGCGGTTTCCAGGGTCACGGCGGTCGCAATCCCCCCCTGCCCGGCAAACAGGGCCGCGTAATCACTCTGAACGCGCGTCTCCCGCTCCACGGGCGTCAAGGGAACCGACTGCTGCGCGCACCCCCCCAGCCACAAAGCCGACACCAGAGCCACGGCCCACGACCGCACCCACCCCTGCTGGAAACGCATGAAAAAATTCCAGGAGATCAAAAGCAAAGCCTGCAAGCACGTTCCACCCGACCGGGGCTTCGAATCGCTCATCCACCACCACCTCACCATCCTTACTGGTTATGTGACCCGATACTGGATTGCACTCTGGATGCCATGATTTTTTACAGCGGCTCAAGCGGGTTTGACACATCAATTCATCAAACGATTTCAAATCGTTATCAATAAACTGGTCTCTCAGGCCGTCCAATCCCGTTACATGAAATTGACATGTTGCGCCAACCACCCGGCGATCGATCCGCTTTGTTCTTTCCAAACAATACGTTATAAAATTGCTTTCACATGGTCTCCACCTTGCTGTATCATCCCATGTCATACGAAGACAGAAACTGTTTTGTTTTGACACCTTCGTCAGCCTTTATTACAGGGGGAGTTCACATGCCTCATCTCAAACATTCCGCCTGCGCCCGTTGGACCCGTGTGGCCCTGGGCGCTCTGCTGATCTGGGGTGCCGTCGCCCCGACCGGGTCCTTGGCAGAAAATCTGATCGTTTTCAAAGCCGTTGGCATCAAACTGACTCCAGGTCAATCCATCGACGGGGAGCAACCCCTGCCACTGTCCGCGGGACAGAAGGTGGATTTGATCGCCCCCAATGGACGCATCGTCAAACTGGCAGGCCCCTGGCAGCAGGCCCCGTCCCCTGGATCACCCGGCAAGAGCGACACCGTGGCGGCCGCGATGCAATCCCTGGTGACCAGTGGCAGGCAGGACACCTCCCACATGGGGGTGACCCGTTCCGCCAGCACGGTTCTGAATTCGGGGGGCAAGGAGTGGTTGCCCGATCCCTGGCTGATCGATGTCACCCAGAGCGGTCCCCACTGTCAGCGGACCGGTCAACCGGTGGTGCTCTGGCGACCCGCCATGGACCAGGAGGCGGAAATCCGTCTCGCCACCGCCGGCAACACCTGGAAAGCCAACGCCCGCTGGCCCGCCGGAGCGGAAAAACTGGCGCCACCACCCACCATGCCCCTCAAGGATGGCGCGCTCCTCAAAGTCACCCTGGACAGGAACACCACCGATCTGACCCTGAAAATGATCCCCGAACAGGTGACCCAACCCCCCGTGCTGGCCGCCTGGATGACGGAAAGCGGATGTCGCGCCCAGTCCATGGCCCTGTTGCGCACCCTCCCTTGATCCGCCACCCGTGACGACCCACCCTTCACGGGTTTCACCAGGAACCGGAGCCTGATGCATGCGCAACCCTGGGGGTCTGCGGGGTGCCGCCGTTCTGGCCATCGTCGTGCTCGTCTCCGCCCTGCTGGGATGGGGCAGCGTGCGGCACGTGGCCGTTTTGCGCATGATCGAACAGTGGACCGGCGACCTGCGTCTGGCCACCCCCCCACCCGAACCCCAGCACCCTGAGATCATCGTGGTCGCCATCAACGAGGAGACCCTGGAACAGTTCCCCTACCGCGCCCCCATCGACCGGCAATTCCTCAGCGATCTCCTGCTGACCCTGGAAAACAAAGGGGCCAGGGCGCTGCTGCTGGACATTCTCCTGGATCAGCCCACGGAACCGGAAAAGGACGCGGCCTTGCGGTCCACGTTGCAACGCTTACGCATCCCCACCGTGGTCAGTTACGTCCATGGCAAAAACTACCTGACCCCGAAACAGGCCGACTTCCAGAACCAGTTTGTCCCCGCAAAGCAGCGGGGACTGGCCAATCTGGTCAAGGACCCCTTCGACAACACGGTGCGCCTGATCTTTCCCGGCGAGAAGGTCGCCGGTCAAGGGTTCATGCCGGGCATCGCGGGCCTGTTGGCCTCCCGCCTTGGGGTCGAACCGCCGACAGGATGGATCACCATGGTCTGGAAAGGCCGGCCCGATGTGGACACCGAACCTTTTGCCGTCATTCCCGCCCATCTGGTTCCCATATTGCCCCCGGCCTGGTTTGCGGGGAAAATCGCGCTCATCGGCGCGGACCTCTCCCTCACCGACCGCCACCGCACGCCGTTTTCCACCATCTCCCACCTGGCCAGGGGTCTCAACCATTTCGGGACCGCCGGTGTGGTCATTCACGCCCACGCCCTGGCCCAGATCATGGGTGGACATCCCGCCCCGAATCCGGGTTCCACCAGCCAGGCCGCCCTGCATCTGGGGGCCGCCGGGTCGGGTCTGCTGCTGGCCGCGTCGCCGCTGGGCTTCGCGACCCGGCTGCTGCTGGCCCTGGCAGCCACCCTGCTCTATTGGCTGGGCAGTTTCTATCTGTTTCATTTCGGTGGTCCCCTGATCCCCCTCCTCGCTCCCACCCTGGCCTTTATTGTCTCCCTGCTGGCCAGCGACCTCCATCTGGGGCGGGGGGAGCGGGAGCAGCGAAAATTCATCAGGAACGCCTTCAGCCGCTATCTGGCCCCCGCCGTGGTGGAGCAGCTCCTCAACAACCGGGACGCCCTCCGTCTGGGGGGGGAGCGACGGGAGATGACCTTTTTGTTCACCGACGTGGCGGATTTCACCACTCTGTCCGAGGAGATGGACGCCACCGAGTTGACCCACCTGCTGAACCGCTACCTGAACGGCTTGTGTCAGGTGATTTTGCGCCACGAGGGGACGGTGATCAACTTCATCGGGGACGCGGTGTTCGCCCTGTTCGGCGCCCCGGCCCGACAGGAGGACCACCCCTGCCGGGCCATGGCCTGCGCCCTGGAACTGGACGCCTTCGCCGAGGCCTTTCAACGCCAATGGAATCAACAGGGGATCCCCTTCGGCAGCACCCGCGTCGGCGTGCACACCGGCTACGCCGCCATCGGCAACATGGGTTCGGAAGAGCGCTTCCAGTACACCTCGCTGGGAGACGCGGTCAACACCGCCGCGCGCCTGGAGGGGTTCAACAAATTCATCGGCAGCCGGGTCTGCGTCTCCGAGGAGACGGTCAAGCGGTGTCCGCATTTGCATGCGCGCCCGGTCGCGGCGGTCGTTTTGAAAGGCAAATCCCGCCCCATCACCGTCTACGAGCCTCTGACACCCGAACAGCACCACTCCTTGCGGATGCAATCCTACCGGACGGCCTACGCTTTGCTCGAAGCGGACCGCCCCGAAACGGCCGTTCCCCTTTTTCAACAACTGGCCCAAACCCATCCCCCCGATCCCTGCGCGCTTTTCCATTGGCGTCGGATTCAGAACGGCGCGCGCAACAGCGCCATTCACATGGACAGCAAATAGTATCGCATCTTTGACATACCCACGCAACTCACAGAAAACATTAAAAAAATGTTATGGTACGGTTATTGCAACTTTCCATAACGTGATTAACATTGGCCAGAGGATTCCCCTTTGAGCCAGATTGATTTTTTTTCTTTATCCAAATCGCAACCGGAAAGACAAGGACAAACATCATGAGCAAAATTATCGGTATCGACCTGGGCACCACCAACTCCTGCGTCTCCGTTCTGGAGAGCGGTGAGGCCATCGTCCTCGAAAACACGGAAGGGGGTCGCACCACACCCTCCATGGTGGCCTACGCGGCCGACGGAGAGCGCCGCGTTGGCCAGACCGCGAAACGGCAGATGGTGGTCAATCCGGAAAACACCCTGTTCGCCATCAAGCGTCTCATGGGACGCCGCTTCCATGACCCGGTCATTCAACGGGAGAAAAAGCAGGTCGCCTACCGGATCGTGGAGTTGGAAAACGGCGACGCGGGGGTGGAGGTGTGGGGCAAGAAGATGGCTCCGGCGGAAGTTTCGGCCATTGTTTTGCAAAAAATGAAAAAGATCGCGGAAGAGAACCTGGGCGAGACGGTCAAGGATGCGGTGATCACCGTGCCCGCCTATTTTACCGAGTCCCAGCGCCAGGCCACCCGGGACGCGGGCCGCATCGCCGGATTGAATGTGCTGCGCATCATCAACGAACCCACCGCGGCGGCTCTGGCCTATGGTCTGGACAAGGAAGAGGGCAAGACCATCGCCGTGTACGACTTGGGAGGAGGGACTTTCGACATCTCCATCCTGGAGATCGGGGAAGGTGTCTTTCAGGTCAAGGCCACCAATGGGGACACCTTTCTGGGGGGGGAGGATTTCGATCAATGTGTCATCAACCATCTGGCGGACGACTTCAAGAAGATCCATGGCATCGACCCCCGACTGGACAAGGAGGCTCTGCAACGGATCAAGGAAGCCGCCGAGACGGCGCGGATCGAGCTCTCCTCCAGTCTGCGCACGGAGATCAATCTGCCGTTTCTCTGCTTTGACGCCAGCGGTCCCAAGAATCTCCGCCACACCCTCACCCGTGCCAAGCTGGAAGAACTGGTGGCCGGATTGATCGAGCGCACCATCCTGCCCTGCGCCGCCGCGTTGCAGGACGCGGGAATTGGCGTGGAGCAGATCGACGAGGTGATTCTGGCGGGGGGCATGACCCGCATGCCCAGGATCCGGCAAACCGTGGCGGAATTTTTTGGCAAGGAACCCCGCATGGGGGTCAATCCGGATGAAATCGTGGCCATGGGCGCCGCGATTCAGGGTGGGGTGTTGGGTGGTGAAATCCGGGATGTGCTGTTGCTGGATGTCACGCCTCTGTCGTTGGGCATCGAGACCAAGGGTGGCATTTTCAACATTCTGATTCCCAAGAACGAGACCATTCCCTGTTTGTTCACCAAGACCTTTTCCACGGTCATGGACAATCAGAAGTTCGCCACGGTGCGGGTGGCCCAGGGTGAACGGGGGATTTTCGGCGCCAATCATTTTCTGGGTGAGTTCACCCTGGACGGGATTCCTCCGGCACCCCGGGGGGCGCCCAGGATCGAGGTTTCGTTCGTCGTGGACGCCGACGGCATGGTGAAAGCATCGGCCATCGACAAGGCGACCGGACGGGAGCAGTCCATCAGCGTCAAGGTATCGGGCGGCCTGGAGGAGCACGAGATTCAGAAAATGATCCGCGACGCGGAAAAGCACGCGGAGGAGGATGCCCGTCAGCAGAGGATGATGCAGGTGATCAACCAGGCGGATGGCACCCTGCACCGGGTGAAGTCCTTCCTTTCGGCCAACGAAAAGAGTCTGGATGGTGGATTGCAACAACAGTTGGTCGCGGGTGGTTTGCGGCTGCAACGGGCGGTGGATGACGGCACCAATCTGAACGAGATCTCGGAATTGGCCAAAATCCTGACAGGTCTCATGGCCCTGGCCATGCCGACGGCCGACTTCGTCCCCGCTCCCGCCCCGCTCCCGCTCGAAGAGGAGCCCGTTGCCGCCAACACGGAAGAGGTCGCGGCCATGATGGCGGACGAGACGGAGATGGAGACGGAGACGGAGACGGAGATGGAGACGGAGATGGAGACGGAGATGGAGACGGAGACGGAGATGGAGATGGTCTCCCAGGCGGTCCCCCAACCCGCCCCCGTGGAGAAGCCGGAAAGCCAGGATTTTGCCTATGCCAATGTGGTGGACATCCAGGCCCGGGACGACGAGCCGCTCTTTGACGCGTTCCGGGATGAACTGGAGCTGGAAGCGATGGATTTTGCCGCCATCACCGACATGGAAGCGGACAACTTCTTTGACATGGACCCGGAGATGGAGGCCGAGGAGGAGCTGATTTTCGCCCGTCGTCCGGTTCTCTCCGAGGAGGAGCAGGCGGCCGAGGATCTGCGGATCATCGCCAGTTTCGCCACCTCTCCCCTCCATGAGGCCACCACGGAGGCCGAGGTGGTCAACATGCAGGAGATGGCGGAGGCCATGGCCCAGCGTTCACCCACCACGCTGCCCACGGCGCAAACCGCCGAAGAGGAAGAAGAGGAGTGGATGGCGTTGGCCAGTTGAGCGCCCAAAGAGCACTGGCCACGCAATGACGATGCAGGGCTTTGGACGTTGTTGTCCAAAGCCCTGTTGCCATTCAGGCACCATGGCGCTCAGATCGGCGTCAGTGATGGTCATGGCGCACCTGGCGCACCTCGTTCAACGATGCCGGTGACCTTCATCAGCAGAGTGGTCACTTGCTCGACGAGTCCCTGCCGGTCCAAACAGAATGAACCTGCTCCGGTTGTACGGCGGCAACGATGCTGCGCACCATGACGGCCAGGTCGGCGTCCGTCATGGTCATGGGGCATATCCTCATCAATCGTCAATTCGACAAGAAGATGTACGACAGGCTTGATATTCATGGGCATGCCAGTCATGGCGCGATGATCAGCGCGTGCCAAGCGCAGCACCGGGGCTTTGCCCCTGGACCCCACAAGGGGGAATGAATTCCCCCTGGACCCCCCAATGGATTATGCCGATGTCAGCTAGAAATGGCTCCATCCCCCCCGTTCAAAAACGAGCGTCTTGCCCGCCCGGGTCACTTCGATCTCCGTGGCTTCGGTCATCACGCCAATCTCGGTGAGGGTCACCCCCGCATCCCTGGCCAGGGCGGCCAGGAGGTCCAACGCGCCCGCCGGCGCGGTGCATAACAGTTCGTAATCCTCCCCTCCGGTGACCATGGCGGCAAACAAACCAGGATCACGCTCCAACAGACGCCGGGCCACGGGGGAGAAGGGAATGTTCTCCGCCTGAATGGTCGCACCCACCCCGGCGGCGGCACACAGATGTCCCAGATCCGCCACCAGGCCATCGGAAACATCGATCAGGGCATGCACCGCCGCGGCATCCGAAAAGCCCAGACCCAGGGCCAGACGGGGTTCGGGGCGATCCAGCCGATCAGTGAGATACGCCAGATCCGGGCCCTCCGGCAGCGTGAGACGACCCTGGCGCACGGCCAGGGCCAACGCGGCGTCGCCGATGGTCCCGGAGACCAGGATCCGGTCACCGGGAATCGACCCGGAGCGGGTCAAGGCACGATCCTGACTCACCAGGCCGCACAGGGTCACATGGATGCCGATGCCCCCCCGGCTCCCCGTGGTGTTGCCCCCCACCACCGTCACGCCATGGCGCTCTCCGGCCTCCCGCAGACCCCGGACAAACTCGGCGATCCAGGCGATACGGGTCTCCGGCGGCAGCGCCAGGGACAAAAAATACCAGCACGGCTTGCCACCCATGGCGGCGATATCCGACAAATTCACCAGCAACGCCTTCTGACCCAACAGAAAAGGATCCGACGCGGCGTCGAAGTGAATCCCTTCCACCAGTGAATCCACCGTGGTCACCATTTGTTGGGTGCGCGGCACCGTCAGCACCGCGCCATCGTCGCCGATTCCCAACACCACGCCGGGAGCTTCCCCCGTTTGCAAGGGCGCGAAAAAATCTCGGATCAACCGAAACTCACCCAGGGAAGCCAGTGTTTCCGTCCCTTCCTTCATCACGCCACACCTCCCCCCTGAACGGCTTCAGGACCCCGAATCTGACTCGCCACACAATCCATCACCCCATTGACGAACGAACCGGAACCATCCCCGCCGTACCGTTTGGAAAGCTCGATGGCCTCGTTGATCACCACCTGAATCGGCAATTCCGGTTCGGCCAGCAGTTCATAGATCCCCTGCCGCAGAATGTTGCGGTCGATGGTGGAGATCCGCGCCAAAGACCAGTTCTTGGCCCCCAGGGTGATCCAACCGTCCAACTCCTCCAGACGGCTCCAGGCCCCGGCCGCCACTTTCTGAAAATAGTCCAGATCCGCCCGCCCCCCGGCGTTGTCTTCGCACAATTGACCCACCGCGCGATGAATGCCATCCCCGGAGATGTCGCATTGATACAAGGCGAGCAAAGTCAACTCCCGCGCCTTGTGGCGGCTGGACCCCGGATCACGGGAATCCGGCGGGACAGGATGGGAAAAACGGGGGGAGATGCGTCGTTGTGTAGGATTCATGGCGCTTTTTGGTTTCCAGCCAGGGTTATTGGTCAAATCGCTTGAACAGGTCGATCATTTCAATCACGGTATGGGCTGTTTCCCATCCCTTGTTCCCCCCTTTGGAACCGGCCCGCTCTATGGCCTGTTCCACCGTATCCGTGGTCAACACCCCGAAACCGATGGGAATGCCGCTTTCCAAAGAGACCGACGCCACCCCCTTGCTCACCTCGGAGGCGACAAAATCGAAGTGGGGGGTCGCGCCGCGGATCACGGCTCCCAGACACAAAATACCGGTATAGCGACCACTGCGCGCCGCCTTCTGGGCGGCCAGGGGAATCTCGAAGGCCCCCGGCACCCGCAGAATGGTGAGATTTTTCTTTTCCGCCCCGTTGCGCACCAGGCAATCCACCGCCCCTTCCAGCAGGCGCTCGGTGATGAAACTGTTGAAACGGGAGACAATGATGGCAAACCGACCCCCGGTCGCATCCAGATGTCCTTCCAATACATTCAGTTCGCTCATTTTGCACAGGACTCCTTGTCCGACTTGCAGGGTGTGGTGCCAAATTGTTGCATGAGATGACCCATTTTATGATGCTTGACCTCAAGGTAGGCGGCATTGTTGGCACGCGCCGGAATTTCGATGGGCACCCGCTCCACCACTTCCATGCCATATCCTTCCAGGCCAATGATCTTCTTGGGGTTATTGGTCATGATGCGCAGACGCTGCACCCCCAGATCCTTGAGAATCTGGGCACCAATCCCATAGTTGCGCAGATCCGGCGGAAAGCCCAACTCCTGGTTGGCCTCCACGGTATCCAGCCCCTTGTCCTGGAGATTGTAGGCAAGCATCTTGTTGATCAGACCGATACCACGCCCCTCCTGGCGCAGATAGAGGAGCACCCCTCTTCCCTCCACGCCGATGCGCCGCATGGCCGCATGGAGTTGGCTGCCGCAATCGCAGCGCAGGCTGCCGAACAGATCCCCGGTCAGACACTCCGAGTGGACCCGCACCAGCACCGGTTCGCCGCTGTCCACCTTGCCCATGACCAGGGCCACGTGCTGGAATTCATCCACATCGTTGGTGAACACCACCAGACGCCACTCCCCTCCCAGATCCGTCGGGATCCGCGTCTCCACCACCCGATGCACCAGATGCTCGTGTTCGGTGCGGAACGAGATCAGGTCGGCGATGGTGGCGATTTTCAGGCCCATTTTCTGCGCCATGACCATCAGATCCGGCACCCTGGCCATGGTCCCGTCCTCCCGCAGGATCTCGCAGATGACCGCCGCCGGTTTCAGTCCGGCCAACCGCGCCAGGTCCACCGAAGCCTCGGTATGGCCCGCCCGCACCAACACCCCGCCGTCCCGGGCCACCAGGGGGAAGATGTGTCCCGGCCGCACCAGATCACACGGCGTGGCCTGGTCGGCGATGGCCACGGCCACCGTGCGCGCCCGGTCCTGGGCCGAAATGCCGGTGGTCACGCCGGTGGCGGCCTCCACCGAAACGGTGAACGCGGTCTTGAACTGGGCGTTATTGTCCGTCACCATCAGGGGTAATTGCAACTGCTCGACACGCTCCCTGTTCAATGTCAGACAAATCAGTCCCCGGCCATGCGTGGCCATGAAATTGATCGCCTCCGCCGTGGCATGCTGGGCCGGGATGACGAAATCGCCTTCGTTCTCGCGATCCTCGTCGTCCACCAGAATCACCATGCGCCCCTGGCGGAACGCTTCCAGAACCGCTTCAATCGGATCAAAACGCAAAGACATGAGCTTTCAAAAACCTTTTTGTTGCAAAAACGCCTCGTCCAAACCCCGCCGTGGCAGATCCCCGGCCCCGCACCTGGCGGAAGCGCCTCTGCCCAGCAACCGTTCCACATACCGCCCCAACAAATCGGTTTCCACATTGACCTCCCGGCCCGCGGCCAGGGTGGCCAGGGTGGTCTTTTTTTGCGAATGGGGAATGAGGTTGATGGAAAACCGCGTTCCATCCCCCGCGTCCACCACCTGATTGACCGTCAAACTCACCCCGTCCACCGCGATGGAACCCTTGGGGACAATATACCTCCCCGCGGCCTCCGGCACACGGAACCATATTTCCAAAGAGCGACCCCTGGGGGCGATCCGTTCCACCCGGCCCACCGCGTCCACGTGGCCCTGCACCAGATGGCCATCCAGGCGATCCCCCACGCGCAAGGCGCGCTCCAGGTTGACCGCGCTCCCCGCCATCAGGTTTCCCAGGGTGGTGGCGCGCAAGGTTTCCGACGAGACCTGGACCGCGAACTCTCCCGCCCGCCACGCCACCACGGTCAGACAGGCCCCGGAAACGGCGATGGAATCCCCGATGCGCACCGCGTCCAGCGCCAGGCCGGAACGGATCCGCAACAACCATTCCGCCGCGGATTTCTCCACGGCGCACACACTGCCCATCTCTTCGATCAAACCAGTAAACATCGGGTCGCTTCAAAATCGCCTTCTATCAGGATATCCTCGCCCACATGGCAAATGCGGGTACGCACCAAGCGCTGGGCGTCGGCCAGGGAACCGATGCCGGTCATCTCCAGAATGCCCCGCGCGTCCCGCCCGCCGATCAGTTTGGGGGCCAGAAACAGCGCCAGACGGTCCGCCAGACCTGCTTCCAGCAACGCCCCGGTCAACACCCCGCCCGCCTCGCACAATACGCTCGTCACGTCCATATCCGCCAGACGGTGCATCATGTCCACCAGGTTCACCCGTCCCTCGCGGGTCTCGCGGCAGGGGATCACCCGGACATTCTCCCGCGCTCCCAACGCCTCCGCCCGGGCGAAGCTGGCGCTGTGGCCGGTGGCGATCCACAAGGGGGCGGTTTGCGAGGAGGTGAACACCCTGGCGTCCTCCGGAATCCGCAAGCGGGAATCCACCACCAGCCGCACCGGATCCCGTCCCCCGTGCATGCGGCAGGTCAGGCTGGGGTCATCCGCCAGCACCGTGCCGATGCCCACCATCACCACGTCGTGGACATCCCGCATCCGCTGCACCCGTTTGCGGGCGATGGGGCCGGTGATCCACTGGCTTTCGCCGGTGCGGGTGGCGGTCTTGCCATCCAGCGAGGCCGCCGATTTCAGGGTGATCATGGGGCGTTCCTGCTCGATCCAGGTCACGAACGGGCGGTTCAACTCCTGGGCCTCGGCCTCGCGCACCCCGATGACAACCTCGATGCCCGACTCCCGCAATCGCGCCACGCCCCGCCCGGAGACTTGCAGGTTGGGGTCCACCATGGCCACCACCACCCGCCCCACGCCGGCCTTGATCAAGGCGTCGGCGCACGGGGGGGTGCGACCGAAATGGCTGCATGGCTCCAGGGTCACATAAGCGCAAGCGCCCCGCGCCCCCTCCCCGGCCTCCCTCAGGGCGAACACCTCGGCATGGGGCGCGCCGGCACAGGGGTGATACCCCTGCCCAAGAATCTCCCCATCCTTGACAATCACGCACCCCACCATGGGATTGGGCCGCGTCCGCCCCGCCGCCCGCGCCGCAAGACGCAAGGCCAGGGCCATATGACGACGATCAGGATTCACGCGGATACCGGAGATTCCGCATTAACGTGTGACAGAATGGCAGCCAGAATTTTTTTTGTACTTTCGCATCCCAGAATTTCTTTGATATGTTTTTTAAATTCTTCTATACTGTTTGCTTCCAGATTCATTCTCTCGCCTATTCTGACAGTATCAGATCGTTCTTTTTTATTAACTTCCGCAATAATTCTTTCATCAGGTCGTATTGAAGTCGGAAAAAACAAAACACCATAACAAACAGTAAACAATCTGCATCGATAATTGATTTTCCTTGCATACAAATCAAAACCATACATGAAGTCATTCGAATCCGTTCTGATTTTCCTTGCCTCAGCGACAATGGCATTCTTGGTTGTTTCCGCAAGGAACTCAACCTGTTCGCGCAACACAGCAACAGGAGAAACTGCTGCGTTGATAGGATCCAGATTCAGGTCAGGCCAAAGACTCTCCATTTTCAGCCTCCTCAGCGATCACGACAGTTGAAACAAAAGCGACAAATGATCCGAATAAGATTTTTTATCTGGCATTCCCAGACGCACTGATCATACCGGCCTCAAAAGGATTGGCATTAAATCTCCCTTGACAATCATTCCTGAATGATTGGACTCACTTTACCTTGTCCCGAATCGCACTCACAAAACTTTCACAATCTTTCGTTTGATCAATCTCTTCAGCAGGCAACTTGCTCGGCAAATGGGTGGCCGCCAACACAATCTCTTCCTCTTCAGGCAACGACAATCGTCGTATTGTCCAATGATTATCCTCAAACAACACGGAAACCAGATTCTCTGCCGATCCTGAAAAAAATTTTTATTCTTGAAACGGTTTCCGTTTGATGTTCCAGAAAAGAAAATTGACCATGCACGCTGCCGTCACATCCCCGGATAGACCGGGAAACGACGACACAGCTCCCCGGCCCGTTGGCGCACTTCGGCTTCCACGGCGGGGTCGCCCTCCGGGTGGGTGGAGAGGGCGTCAACCACCTGCACGATCATCTCCCCCACCTGCTGAAACTCCGCCTCGCCAAAACCACGGGTGGTGGAGGCGGGAGTGCCCAGGCGGATGCCGGAGGTGATGAACGGACTGCGAGGGTCGTTGGGAATGGCGTTTTTGTTGCAGGTCAGCCCCACCCGCTCCAGGGCATGTTCCGCCTGTTTGCCGGTAATGCCACGGGAGGTCAGATCCACCAGCATCAGATGATTTTGCGTTCCCCCAGAGACAATCCGCAACCCGCGTTCCACCAAAGTCTCCGCCAGGGCACGGGCATTGGCACAGACCGCCTGGATATAGGTTTGATATTCCGGCGTCAAAGCCTCCTTGAAGGCCACCGCCTTGGCGGCGATGACATGCATCAGCGGACCACCCTGAATGCCGGGGAAAATCTTCGAGTTGATCTTCTTGGCCAGATCCTCCCGATTGGTCAGGATCATGCCGCCACGGGGTCCCCGCAGGGTCTTGTGGGTGGTGGTGGTGACGATGTCCGCATGGGGAAACGGGCTGGGATGCTCCCCCACCGCCACCAGACCGGCGAAATGGGCCATGTCCACGATCAGGGCCGCGCCGTAACGGTCGCAGATCGCCCGGAACCTGGGGAAATCGATCACCCGGCTGTAGGCCGAAGCCCCCGCCATGATCACCTTGGGACGATGCTCGCTGGCCAGGGCCTCCACCTGATCGTAATCGATCCGCTCGGTTTCCGGGTCCAGGCCATACTGGACGGCGTGAAACAGTTGCCCGGAAAAATTGGGTTTGGCACCATGGGTCAGATGCCCCCCATGGGCCAGGGACATCCCCAGGAGCAGCTCTCCCGGTTCGATCAACGCCAGCAGGGCGGCCATGTTGGCCTGGGAACCGGAATGGGGTTGCACGTTGGCGTATTCGCAGCCGAACAGGGTTTTGGCCCGCTCGATGGCCAGATCCTCCGCCTTGTCCACGAACTCGCAGCCGCCATAATAGCGTTTGTGGGGATAGCCCTCGGCGTACTTGTTGGTCAGCACGCTCCCCTGGGCTTCCAGAACCGCCCGGCTGACAATGTTCTCCGAGGCGATGAGTTCGATCTGATCCCGCTGCCGTCCCAGCTCTTCGCAGAGGGCGGCGTGCAGGTCCGGGTCGGCATGGCGCAAGTCTTCAGTGTTCATGATGTCCGTTCGCTATCGATTAATCAATTGATCCATTTTGTCCAACCGCCGCTGGTGCCGCGCCCCTTCGAACGGCTCGGCCAACCAGACATCCACAATCCCGCGCGCCACGGAAAGTCCCGTGACCCGTCCCCCCAGCACCAGCACATTGGCGTCGTTGTGCTGCCGGGAAAGGCGGGCGCCATGTTCGTCGTGACACAACGCCGCCCGAATCCCCACAAAACGATTGGCCGCCATGGACATGCCCAGTCCCGTGCCGCACAACAGAATCCCCCGCTCCCCCTCTCCGGCCAGCAGGGCGCGACAGAGCGTCCCCGCCAGATCGGGATAATCCACCGAGTCGTCGGTATGGACGCCAAAATCCGTCACCGCCAGTTGGCGCCGCTCCCGCAGCCACCGCAGCAGATCGTTTTTCAGGGTCAAGGCACCGTGATCGCACGCCATGAGTAAACCCATACTTCCCTTGCTCCCATCGTTACAACGGTTCCATGCTGTCCCACTGATGGCACTGGGGACACTTCCAGGAGATGTCCTGGGACTTGAAGCCGCAACGGGAACACTGAAAGGTCGGTTGCACCGCCAGCAGTTGATCCAACCGCCGCTGCGCCGTCTCCACCGCCTCCTGCCACAGATTCTGTCTGGCCAGGAGGAGGATCAGGGGGCAGAGGATACCCAGGGAGCCGGGGTGTTTGGCCATTCCGTTGCGCAGCAGTTCCGTGGCCTCCTCCAACCGCCCCTGCTCTTCCAACAGTCTGGCCCGGAACACCACCAGACGGGCCGAGGTGGAAAAGGCGTGCACCGCTTCGGTCATGCACCTTTCAAAACCGTTGAGATCCCCCTCCAGCTCATAGGCCCGGCGCAAGGCGTCCGCCAGCATGAAGAAGTGGCTGGGCCGGGTGGTCTTCAACGATTCGAGATTCTTGATGGCGCTGCGGGTCTTGCCCATGGACACCTGGGCCTCCCCCAGCAGCCGGTGGGCCTCCACGCAACCGGGAAAGACCCTGATCGCGTTTTGATAATGTTCCATGGCCTCTTCGCAGCCCACACCCGCGCCCAAACGGCGCTGGACCTCCTGACCCATCTGCACCCGAATGTGCGCCTCCCGCCGGGGGTCCGGGGTTCTGGTCACCTTTTCCAGCCGCTTCAGGATTTCCAGGGCCATGTCCCAGCGCCCCTCGTTCTCGTGCATCCCCTGCAACCCGGCCAACGCGGCCCGGTGGTTGGGGTCCACGCTCAACACCTGGCGATAGGCGTCCACCGCCCGATCCACAAACCCTCCCTGCCGATAGTCCTCGGCCAGGGCGTACAGCGCGGCGGTGCGGTGATCGTCGGACAGATTGGGCCGGGCAATGAGATTCTGGTGAATGCGGATCGCGCGCCCCACCTCCCCCCGCGCCCGATAGAGCTTGCCCAACGACAGATGGATCTCCACGGTCTCGGAGTTGATCCGCACAAACTTGATGAACTCCTCGATGGCCTTGTCCGGTTCGTCCGCGAGGAGGAAATTCAACCCGCGAAAATAAAACGCCGACTCCTTGCCATCTTCCTGCTGTCGAATCCGTTGGGCCTCTTCCTCCCGTCCCAGACGCCGTCCAGAACCAAAGATGACCGCCCCCAAGGTGACAGCCAGTGCTGCCCAACCAATGAGGTGAGGAAAATCCATAAAATTCGTCCAGAATAATCGCTGAAGTTATAAATCGTTTGCCAGGGGGAGATTGCGCAGGTTGGCCAACTCTTTTTCCAAAGCCTTTTTCTGGTCGCGCAGACTCTCCATGCGCTGGCGGTATTTCAATCCACCGGCCCATCCGGAAAAGGCCCCAAGCAGAAAACCGAATAACAAAGGCACAAACACCACCACGAACAGGGGGACCGAATCCATCTTCCAGCCCCCTGGCAGATTCACCATCACCCCGGTCTGATTGATGATGGCAAAAACCACGGCGAGAATCCCAAAGGCCGTCACCACGATCAGATTGATCCAGCCAAACATGCTCGGTCCGTTATCCAGAGGCACAGGTTATCCAAACCATTGCCGGCCCCAGCCCCTCTCTGCGGAGAACTCCGGGAGAGGGGTGGGGTCGGCAACCAGGTCAATCAGGCATCCACCCGCTTGCGCAGTTCTTTGCCCGCCTTGAAAAACAGAACCCGTTTGGCGTCCACCAACACATGATCACCGGTTTTTGGGTTGCGTCCATCACGGGAACGGCGTTGTTTCAGACCGAAACTGCCGAATCCCCTGAGTTCCACCCGATCCCCACGATCCAGGGAGGCGCTGATGGTATCGAACACGGTGTTGACCGCCAACTCGGCGTCTTTGCGTGACAATTCCATTTGCGCCGCGATGGCGATGATCATCGATGATTTAGTCATGTGATTCCACTCCTTGAAGAAACGGGCCTCTCATCATTTCTTACCAGCGTCTCCCGCCTGCTTTTCCAAAGCCTGGCTGAGCACTTCCCCCAGACTGCTGGTCGCGCTGCCCGGATCGGTGGCATACTCCTTGAGGCTTTGACGCTCCTGAGTGACCTCCATGGACTTGATGGAGAGCATCACCTTGCGTTTCTGGCGATCCACCTGGATCACCTGGGCCGTCACGTCGCCACCGAGCTTGAAATCACCACCATCCCGATCATCCCGGGAATATTCGGCTTTCCGCAAAAAGCCTTCCATCTCGCCGGCCAGCTGGACCACCACACCGGCGGCGCTCACTTCCTTGACCACACCCGTCACGGTATCCCCTTTGCCATGGGCGTCGGCCCACTGGGTCCAGGCGTCCGGGGTGGCCTGCTTGAGGCCCAGGGAGATGCGCTCCTTCTCCGGATCCAGGGAGAGGACCACCGCCTCGACTTCCTGACCCCGTTGATAGGTCTTGAGCAGATCTTCGGGGGGATTGGGTTCCCAGGTCACATCGGAGAGATGCACCAGTCCGTCGATCTCCCCATCCAGGCCGACAAAAAGGCCGAACTCCGTGATGTTCTTGATTTCGCCCTTCACGGTGGTTCCGACGGGATATTTGTCGGCGAAGGTCTGCCAGGGATTTTCCATGCACTGCTTCACGCCCAGGGAGATGCGGCGCCGGTCGGCGTCCACATCCAGGACCATGACTTCCACCTCCTGACCCACATTGAGCACCTTGGAGGGGTGGAGATTCTTTTTGGTCCAGGCCAGTTCCGAGACGTGGGCCAACCCTTCCACGCCCGCTTCCAGTTCCACGAACGCGCCGTAGTCGGTGATGTTGGTCACCACGCCCCTGAAGCGCGCCCCGGAAGGATATTTGGCCCCGATACCTTCCCAGGGATCGGTTTGCAACTGTTTGATTCCCAAGGAGATGCGCTGGGTCTCGGAGTTGAACTTGATCACCTGCACCCCGACCGTATCCCCCACGGTCACGACACTGGAGGGGTGTTTGACCCGCTTCCAGGACATGTCGGTGATGTGGAGCAGACCGTCCAGGCCACCCAGATCCACGAAGGCGCCGTAGTCGGTGATGTTCTTGACCACGCCATCCAGGATCATCCCTTCGTGCAGGGTTTCCAGCAGGGCGGTACGGGCGCTCTCGCGCTGTTTCTCGATGACGGAACGGCGGGAAACCACGATATTGCCGCGACGGCGATCCATTTTCAGGATGTCGAACGGCTGTTCCTCGTCCTGCAACCGGGCGATGTCGTGCACCGGACGCACATCCACCTGGGAACCGGGCAAAAAGGCCGCCAGGGTGTTGATGTCCACGGTGTAACCACCCTTGACCTTGCCCATGATGCGACCACGGACCACCAGATTCTCGGTGAAGGCCTTCTCCAGGGACATCCAGGCCTCTTCCCGTTTGGCCTTTTCCCGCGACAGCACGGCCTGACCGTTCTGGTCCTCGCAGCGCTCCACGAAAACATCCACTTTGTCGCCGACGCCGATGGTCAGGGTGCCATCCGCGTTGTTGAACTCACGGACGTGGAGGCGGCCTTCGGACTTCAGCCCCACGTCGATGACAAACTCCTCACCTTCCCGTTGGATGATGGTCCCGGTGATTACCTGACCTTCCTTGCCAACACCTTTACCAAACGACTCTTCCAGCAACGCGCCAAAATCTTCATCTTCAAATTCAAAATCACGATTCAAGGGTTCAGAAGCCACGGACCAGCACCTTCGGTTGAAGTTGAACGAGGACCATTCCTCAACTGCGCTCTTGCCGGACCATCCGGCGAGAGAAAACAATCAGGCGAACAATGCCGCTATCAGATTATTCACTTTTTCTTGACTGAGCGCCAGAGACAATGCAGTGGTATCCACAAGAATCGCCCCGACCGCAGGTTGCATGGGGGCGAGGGGGCGTCCCGCGTCCCTGGCGTCTCTTTCCGCCATGCTCCGGATCAACTCCTCCAAGTTAACAGCTTCTCCCCGTTCTTGCAACTCCAGAGCGCGGCGTTTGGCTCTTTCCTCCAGGGAGGCGGTCAAAAAGATTTTCAGGTCCGCGTCCGGCCATACCACGCTCCCCACATCCCGGCCATCCAGGATCACATCCCGCCCCGCGCCATAGCGGCGCTGGAACGCCAGCAGCGCCTTGCGCACCCCCGGCAACGCCGCGACCCGGGAGGCGGCCTGACCCACCTCCTCCCCCCGCAGGGCCAGAGTGACCTCCTCCTCCCCCAGAAACGCCCCGTATCCCCCATCCT
>JADGCR010000109.1 GCA_015228895.1 Magnetococcales bacterium | reverse complement strand
TCAACAACGCCTTGCGGGGAGAACCGGATGACGCCGGGACCCTGGTTCACCTGGGGGTCGCCCTGTTGAATCAAGGCCGGATTGCCGAAGCGGAAATCCACCTCCAGCGGGCCTTGGTCATCAAACCGGCAATGCAAGATGCGTGCGTCAACTCGGTATCATTGCGTGACATGCTGCGCTTCGTGAACACATTGCAGCATGTGACGACGCTGCTGTGTCAGGATCGCTTGGAGATCCCCCTGGTCGCGGTACAGAATTACGGCTCCTCCGGAACGCTGCTGATGCACAGCCTCCTGGACAACCACCCTGAGATCCTCTCGCTCCCGGCCTTGATCTCCAGGGATTTGTATAATTTCCATGATCGGTATCGCCACACAACGGCAAAAACGCTGCTGAAAATTTTTCTGGTGGAATTCAGTGTGTTGTTCAATGGAAAGATCGGCTGGGGCCTGAATCAAATGGGTCCGGACATGAATCAGTGTGTGCGCGTTCCTGAAAACCTGTTCAAAATCGCCATGCAGGTTATCATGAAGGCGTGCGGCGAGAACACCCGGAGAAATTTTATTGTTTCTATCCATCTCGCCTATGCCGTGGCCCTGCAACGCACCATCTCGCGTCGGATGCTGATTCAATTCGCCATTCACAGTCTCCCTCCCCGGTTTGTCCGCTACCTGATCGAGGATTTTTCCGATCTCAAATTTCTTTACATGATTCGTCATCCCATGCAGACGATCGGCTCCGCATGCAAGGCGATCATGGCTGGGCACAGCATCCAGCAACCCAACTATCCCTTCAAGGAGGCGATTGCCATCGCGTTCTGCCATCACAGCAACATCTATGATTATTGGTTTACCACCAGCCGGTCTTATGGCGATCTTCCCTATTTCGACGAAATCATGATCAAGCCATGCCAATTGGAAGCATTGCACTGCGCCCTTGAAGCAACCATGAGGGAAGTGGCCCTGTGGCTGCGCATCACATGGGACGATCATTTGCTCGAAAGCACCTTCGATGGACTGCAATGGTGGAACCGTCCAGAGTCACCAAGAATTTCAGGTACTTCACGGACGATGTTATCGACACACAGCGGACAATTCACCGCTTTCGACACCTTCCGCATCCATCTGCTCATGCCGAACAGGCTCTCCACCTGGCGATATGACAAACCTTTCTACACCCGCAACCCGCTGCTGCAAATCCTGAATCTGGCTCTGGTGTTGTTGCCCTTCAAGCTGGATCTCATCTCCGCGCGACACAATTTCGCCGGGATGGCGGAATACCTGTGGCCACCCGCCACCTCGCTGTGCGTCCGCCATCTGGAACAATTTTTCTCCCCTCATCGATGGTGGCGACAACTCAAAAAAATCATTGTTCCAGCCACCGACAACCCGTTCAACAAGGCAACCGCAAACATCGTATCCTGTGCGCTGGTCGGCATCATTCTGGCCGCCTGTCTGCCCTACAACTATACCATGACACGCTACTGGCTTTTCAGAGCCTATTTTGACGACATCAGAAACAAGGACAAACTGGTACGCCATCCTCCCCCATAAAGGATTAATCTTTACAAAATCCCGCTTTTTTATGCTAACCCATGGTGCAAACTTTCCATAATGTCCTGAAGACCCCATGAACGAACCACTCGACCTGCGCTTGCTCGCCCTGTTCAACCAGGGACGTTATCCGGAGTTGGAACAGCTGGCCCAGGCCGTGACGACAGATCTTCCTGACGAGGGTTTTGCCTGGAAAATGCTCGGTCTGGCCCTGATGCAGCAACAAAGGGCGTCCGAGGCGCTGTCCCCACTGCAAAAAGCCTTGGCGTTGCAACCGGAGGACCATGAAATTCACTGTTTTCTGGGCCTCGTGTTTGAGGATCTTGGCAGGCCGGACCTGGCCGAGGAGGGATTTCGCGGGGCATTGAGCCTCAATCCTCATTACGTTGACGCCCTGAACAACCTGGGCAACACGATGAGGAAACAGGGCCGACTGTCCGAAGCGGCCACCTGTTATCGCCAGGCATTCACACTGGCTCCCCGACAGGGGGAGGTCCAACTCAACCTGGGGGAGACCCTCAGGGAGATGGGCCGGATGAACGAGGCCGCCGACTGTTACGCCCAGGCCGCGGACCTCCATCCCGAACGGATCGAAATGCACGTCAACCTGGGCAACATCCACTACGCCCAACACCGCTTCGTCGCGGCGGAAACCAGTTATCGCCACGCCCTGACCCTGCGACCGGACGACATCGTCGCCCTGAGCAATCTGGGGAGTGCGCTCAAAGCGCAGGATCGCCCCAGAGAGGCGGAAGCCGCCTACCGGCAACTCTTGACGACGCACCCACGGTTCGTGGGGGGATATTACAATCTGGGGGTGCTCCTGACCGCGCAAAGGCGGTTCACGGAGGCCGAAACCCTTTACCGGCAAGCCCTGGAGATGCAACCGGACCATCTGGAGACACGGTGGAATCTGGGGTTGCTCTGCCTGGCCTTGGGGCGTTTTCAGGAGGGGTGGCCTCTGCACGAAGCCCGCTTGCGTTTGCCGGGCAGTCAGGAACACGCGATTCTCCCCACCCATTTGCCCTTTCCCATGTGGCAGGGAGAGGATTTGACCAACAAGGCCCTGTTGATCCTGCCGGAACAGGGTTTCGGGGATCAGATCCAGTTCTGCCGTTACACCACCCGGTTGCGGGCCCAAGGGGTGGGACGGCTCACTCTGTGCTGCAAACCCCCGCTTCTGGCCCTGTTCTCCTCCCTGGCTGGGGTCCATCGACTGCTCCCCGAAGCTGAAATCCGGCATCAAATCCACCATGACTACTGGACTTTTCCCCTCTCTCTCCCCGCGTTTCTCGGGACCACGCCCTCCTCCATCCCAACAGCGACTCCCTATTTGCACCCTCCGCCGGAACGTCTGACGGCGTGGGCCGGGATTCGGGAGTTGCCTGGAATGCGCCTGGGTCTGGCCTGGAAGGGCAACCCGGCGTTCCGCAACGACCAGAACCGTTCCCTGCCTGGATTGTCCGTTCTGGCACCCTTGTGGTCCGTGTCGGGGATCTCTTTCGTCAGTCTGCAAAAAGGGGCCGGCGAGGAGGAGGCCACCCATCCCCCGCCGGGACAACCATTGCTTGCTGTGGGGACGGCCATCCGGGATTTCGCCGACACCGCCGCGATCGTGCAACAGTTGGATCTGGTGATTTGCAGTGATTCCGCCGTGGCCCATCTGGTGGGAGCCCTGGGCAAACCCTGTTGGGTGATGCTCTCGTGGGAGGCCGACTGGCGTTGGATGCACCACCGGGAAGACTCCCCCTGGTATCCGGGGATGCGTCTGTTTCGGCAACACCGACCCGGCGACTGGTCCGGTGTGGTGCAGCGGATGCAAGAAGCGTTGGCCCGGATTGGAAATGGGACGCACGTCAGCCCCTAAAACGGTTTCCGCATCCGCACGGTCCCGATAAAGCTGGGCGATGGTCAGTACCTCGTGCGGCAGGGAAACTCAGGATGGGATCACATCCAAACCATCTCCCGTTCAAACCGCCAGGCGTGAGCCACGATGGCTTGCAGATCGGACCAGCGGGGTTGCCAATCCAGCAGGACGCTGGCTTTCCGGGCGTTGGCCACCAGCCGGGCGCTGTCTCCGGGGCGACGGGGTCCGTAGACCACGGGCAACGGTTTTCCGGTGACCCGCTCCACGGTCGCGATCACCTCGTTGACGGAAAAACCCGCCCCATTGCCCAGATTGCATACCGTGCTCTCCCCTCCGTCCAACAGGTATTCCAACGCCCGCAAATGGGCCTGACACAGATCCGCCACATGGACATAATCCCGAATGCAGGTGCCATCCGGTGTCGGATAGTCCTGACCATGCACCACCACCCGCGCCTGCCGGCCTGACGCCACCTGCAACAAAACGGGAATCAGATGGGTCTCCGGGAGATGCCGCTCCCCCAATCCACCCTCCGGGTCCGCCCCGGCCGCGTTGAAATAACGCAGGGCCACGAAGTTCACACCATGGGCCACCGCGAAATCGTCCAGCAACTGTTCCACCATCCACTTGCTGCGGCCATAGGGATTGAGCGGCTCCTTGGGATGCTCCTCGTCCATGGGGGCGGCGTCGCGGGGGGTGCCGTACACGGCGGCGGAGGAGGAGAAGATGAAACGGGACACCCCGGCCTGCACCATGGCCTCAAGCAGCGTGAGGGTGGCGCTGAAATTGTTGCCGTAATACCTGCCGGGATGACGCACCGACTCTCCCACCTGGATGAACGAGGCAAAGTGCAGCACCGCGTCGATGGCATGGGTCATGAACAGGGCGTTCAGTGTGGCGGCATGGGCCAGATTGGCCTCCACCAACTCCCCGCCCACCAGGGCATCCCGATGACCGGTGGAAAAATTGTCCAGCACCACCACACGATAACCGGCGCGCAGCAGTTGCTTGACCATCAACGATCCGATATAACCCGCCCCCCCCACAACCAGGATCACCATGCCATTGCTTCCATTCCCTGTGGCCACGACACCGTTGCTGGAAAAACGATTCTTCTTGAACAATCCATTCATCGGGAGGAGGTCACCTTCCGGAGGAGGCAGCGTTGCAGACTGCGGGACCAGCCGTGCTGATTGGAGATGTTGATTTCCCCGGATTGATTGGGGAGCCAGTACATCGCAGCATGTCAAAACATCCCGGTTAGCCCACTACTCCCCCACGGGATGACCCACCGGCTCCCTGATCCGGATACGCTTGGGAAACAGGATGGCCCGCGTTTCCGCCACCCGCGCCACGCCGGGCAGCACCTCTTCGGCCTGCTTCAGATGCGCCAACGCCTTCCTGGCATCGTCGGCGGCGAACCGTCGGGCCAGAGTCAGCAGACGATCCACGATCTCCTCCAGGCCGGCGCGCGCTTCAGGGTGTTTCCCGTCGATCTCCAGCACGATGCGGAAACGCTCCAGGGCGTTGTTCTCCAGGGGGCTGACCAGACGCCAGTTTTCCAGATCATCCCGGGCCAACGCCAGCAGACGTTCCACGATCCGCCGCACGCCCTGGCTGGCCCCTGGATGTCGCTGATCCATGGCCAGGACCGTCTGATAGGCCATCAAGGCGTTCCTGCGTCCGGGTTTGGTGAGATGGCCCGCCTTGAAATATGCCTCGGCCAACGCCATCAGGGAGGCGATCTCTTCCTGCTGCTGTTGTCCGGGCATGACTTTCCGCTCCTGAACCGGCGCAATCGGAGAGGTCGCTTCCACCGGAGGCCTGCGCCCCCCCTGGGCGTGGTCCGGAGAGAGGGGCAGGCGTTCCAGGGTCAAATCCACCAGGGTATCCCTGGTCAACGCCAACTCCAGTTCCACCGGATTGCAGCGCTCCTTTTCCAAACGCAGCTTGTGGTGGCCGGCCTTCACCATGGCCAGGGAGAACGGAGTGATACCCATCCGTTTGCCATCCATGAACAACACCGCCCCAACCGGACGACTCTCCACCCGCAACCACAGATTGCCGGACACCTCCTCCCGCGCCCCGGACGCCACTGGCCCACGCTGGGCCACCATCCGGACTCCGGCGGGGCTGGCAACGGAATCCTCCGAGGGTCTGTCAGGGATCCGGTCCACCGAGGCCACCACCGGGGAGGGCGCGAAGAAGGACCACGCCATGAGGGGCAGTGCGCCAGAAGGCAGCATGACCTCAAGCCAGGAGATACCCGCTGCCAGCAACACACCGGTGCCGGTGGCAACCCGTTTGGCCGCCACTCCGGGCTGGTTCCGCGTCACGCCAGGGGCGCTCCCCAATCGCACCACGGCTTCGCCGCCCAGGTCACAGGCCAGCAGACAAGAGCGACCCGGCCTCTCCTGGATCGGTTCCGACAGGATGTGGTCTCTGCTGGCCGGCACAGCACCGATTCGCCATGTCAACGTCATCAGGAACGGCCCTCCCAACTCCTTTTACATATTCCCCGGCCCATTGCGGGGTCCGTATCACCACAACCCGGCAATCAACGCCCCCCATCCGCCGCCGAAAAGCGCAACGCGACCGGTTTGGTGATGAATTTGCGCAACTGATAACCGGCGAAAAAAACCGCGAACTGCGCCACATTCTCCCCGCCGATGGCAAAAACCGCATCCTCCGGGTCCAGGGTTTGCAAAGCGCGGGACATCTCCAGAGTCCAGACCCCCTCCTTCCACTGCCCCACCCCGGCCACATCGGCCCGACTGCCGGAGGCATCCCCCGCCTTGACCACGCTCGCCACCACCGGACCGGAACCCGCCTTGGGCTGGGGCTGGGCCTGCCAGCCGGGATAACCGGAATCCAGCGTGCTCAAAAAAAAGACCGTGCCCTTGTTGCCCTCGTATTCCCGCGAGGGTTTATCAAAAGGTTCGCCGGAAAAAACATGAGACATATCATCCGCCACCCCGGAAAGATTGCTCCGGCCAGCACTCCAGCGCCAAACATCGGTCCGGTACTTGAGACTGGAGAGCATGCATTGACTGAAGGAATCCCCCATTTGCAGCCGCACCACAAACATGTCGTCCGGGGTGCGGGCCCGCTGATACCCTCCTCCCTGAGAAAGTTTCCAGGGCTTGTAAACGGCATTCCGGGTCTCATCCCGCCACTGGGCGGCCAGATAGAACCGCTCCCCGCGATGGCCGACCCAAAGGCGCACCTGTTTCTCCGGATCCACCACCCTCTCCCCGGTTTGTCCGTCGTTCGACTCCCACTCCGAGTCGATCAACGGGAGCACCACCCCCTGTTCACGCCCCTGGGCCACCCAATCCGCCAAATCCCCATCCACCGTAACGGGCGCTTGCAGAGGCCCGACCCCGATTTCGTCGTAACGGGACTCCGCGCCGCCCACCGTCGCCCACCCCGCCAACAGACACAAACCCATCACTGCCGCTCTTTTCATCACTTGCCCTGCTCCCAGAAACCAGCGCCACCCACCGGATCCAGATGTCCCAAAGACCATGAACGGCCCGGAACCGGACGATACAGCAACAGGTAGGCGCGATTTTGCAGCAGCAGGTGAGCCTCCCCGGACTCCCCCTGGCGCATCTTCCCGATGGTTTGAACAAACACGGGATCGTCACTGATGGAAGTGGCTTTGGGCACATAATCGGCGAGTTTCTCGTGCAACATGAAATCCGCCGCGTCGTGATTCTTGTTCGGATTCTTTTGCGCACGCAACCCGAATTGCAGCGCCTGCCGACTGTCGGCCAACAGCAGCCCCTCCTTGTCCACCAGAAAGAACCGCCCCTCCTCCTCCTTGTCGGGTTGATGCTGCTGCAAGGCGGTGGCGTAGCTGTAATCCTTGCTGGAGATCAGTTTGCCATACACGTCCAGGGGAACCTCGAAATGGAAAAAGGCCGGAATCTCCCCGTTCGGCATCACCACCGGCGAGGTATAGGCGATCACCCAGAATTCGGAATCCGGGGACATGTAAGGCGCGCTGGTGAAAATCTCACCCGCCTTGAGGCGGAAAGAGGCTTC
>JADGCR010000108.1 GCA_015228895.1 Magnetococcales bacterium | reverse complement strand
CCAGACCATGGCGCATGGCATCGCCCAGTCTTCCATGGTCACCGGGGTGAAGATCGTCAATGAGCATGGCGTTGTCATGGCCTCGGTCGGCACGATTCCGGATTCCGTTATCCCGCATGGCGATTCGCTGCTGGCACCCTATCAGTTCAGTCTGTCGAATCTGGAGAAACAGGCGCCAAAAGGCATGCGCCAGCTTGGTCAATTGACCATTTTTTCCGACCGCTCCGTGGTTCTGGAACGCATCAAGCACAGCTTTTTCGTCATTCTGATCAATTCGCTGATCAAGACGGCAGGTCTGTGGGTGATTTTCTATCTGGTGATTTCCAATGCTCTGGCCCGTCCCTTGTCTCGCTTGGCCGAGGTGGTTTCCAGCATGGAGTTCGCCTCCGAGGCCAAGGAACTGGTTCCCCTGGATTATCCGCATCAGGACGAACTGGGCCGTCTGCTCAAGGCCATGGATACCATGTGGAAGCGTTTGTCCGCTTCCCGGGAACAGTTGGACAGGGTCAATCTCCACCTGGAGGAGACCGTGGCCGAGCGAACCCGGCATCTTTCGGAAGCATTGGATTTCATCAACCAGATCCTCATGGAATCTCCTCTGCCCATGGGGGTATATGCTGCGAGCGGTCGATGCCTGGTGGCCAATCAAGCCTACGCCAGCATGGTGGGCGCGACGCGGGAAGCCTTGCTGGCGCAGAACTTTCACATCATCCCCACTTGGCAACGTTCCGGGTTGCACAGCGCCTGTCTGACCGCCCTGGCTGAACACACGCCGCAACAACGGGAAATCAACGTGGTGACTTCCTTTGGCAAGGAGGTCTGGCTGGAGGTCCGCATCCTGCCGATTCGGCGTGAGGGCGAGCAGCATCTGTTGTTGCAGTATGTCGATTTGTCGGTGCGCAAACAGTCGGAACTGGCCTTGCGTCTGGCCATGGAGGAGGCGCAATCCGCATCCCGGACCAAAAGCGAGTTTCTGGCCATGATGAGCCATGAGATCCGGACCCCCATGAATGCCATCATCGGGCTGGCCAGACTGGTGCAGGAAACCCGACTCGATGCCATCCAGCAAGATTACCTTAATAATATACATGACGCATCGAAAGCGTTATTGAGAATCCTGAATGATATTCTCGACTACTCCAGAATCGAGGCCGACCAGTTGGAACTGGAACAGGCACCGTTCTTCCTGGCAGAAATATTCCAGGAAGTGCATCGATTGCATGAAGCCAATATCCGGGAGCGTGGCCTGACGCTGAGCATGGAGATCGATCCAGGGCTTCCCGGTGCGATCAGCGGGGATCCCTTGCGTTTGGCCCAGGTGCTGAACAACCTGGTGAGCAATGCCATCAAGTTTACCCAACAAGGAGAAATCCGGCTGAGGGTGCGTTCGCTGCGGCAGGAGGATGCCTGGATCGAGTGCGCTTTTGATGTGACGGATACCGGCATCGGCATGGACGAAGCGATGCTCGCGCGCCTGTTCAAGCCCTTCACACAGGCCCACAGCGGCATCAGCCGCCGCTATGGGGGCACCGGACTGGGGCTGGCCATCTGTCACCGTCTGGTAAGCCTTATGGGGGGAGAAATCACGGTGCAAAGCACGCCGGGACAGGGTTCCTGTTTTTCTTTCACGATACGGGCCGGGCTTGTGTCCGATGCCGTCAGGACGGGCAAGCCGGTTGAGCTGGCTCCATTCGCCGTTTTGCAGTTCGAACCGGCCACGCTCCTGGTGGTGGAGGATCATCCTTTGAATCAGCAGGTGGCGCAAGAATATCTGATCAGGATGGGGTTGAAGGTTCATCTTGTCAATCATGGCGTCGAAGCACTGGAAGCCTTGCGGCACCAACGCTTCGACGCCGTGTTGATGGATCTGCACATGCCGGTCATGGATGGCATCGAAGCCAGCTTAAGGATTCGACAAATTCCCGAACTGGCCGACCTGCCCATCATTGCCACCAGCGCGTCGGTGATGAACTCGGACCGGGCGCGTTGCGAGAGCGCGGGCATCCATGATTTTGTCAGCAAACCCATGGATCCTGAGGCATTGAGCGCGGTTTTGGCTCGTTGGCTTCCATTGCGGAAAGGAGAGGAGGATTCCGTGCAGAGTGGCTTATCCACAAGGGAGCCTGCGTCGGAAGAGCCGGAAAAATGGTATGGATTCGACCTGGATAAGGCTTTAGTCAGGATTCCGGATCGTCCGTTGCTGGAGGAGATGCTGAGCAAATGGTTGCCGGAATTGATCCAGATGGAGCGACAGTTGCCGATTCTCTTGAATGAGAGGGATTGGCATGGTTTGCAGGAGAGCGTCCATCGAATCAAAGGGGTGGCCGTCAACTTCGGAGCAGTCACCCTGGCCGCGGCTGCCAGTGCGCTGGAGATCGAATTGGCGAAGGAGGAGCGTTCCGAAGGGTCATTGACTTCGTTCCGGTCGGCTTTGGCGTTGACTCGGGCCACCTTGCAAAGCCGTCTTTCCGCTTCGAACCCGACACCTGATCACTCTTGTCAACCGGGTGCAGAAGAAGAAGTGGCTGCCCTGCTCAAGCGGCTTTTGCCCCTGGTGCAGGGATGTGAATCCATCCCCAGGGAGTTGCAGCGAAAGCTGGCGGCCTATGCCCGTCATCCCGAATGGGGAGCGGAATTGCAGGGATTGCTGGAGCAACTGGACTGTTTTGCATTCGAATCAGCCGCAACGGCTGTCACGACGTTGATCGGGAGAATGTCATGAACACCGCGCGCCCTCAAGAGTTGTTGCTGCTGGTGGACGACACCCCCTCCAGCCTGCGGGTAATGGAACAGATGCTGGTGGAGCACTATCGGTTGAAATTGACCATCAGTGGTGCCACTGCCGTGCAACTGGCGCAAAGGGATAACCCGCCAGACCTGATTTTGCTGGATCTGCATATGCCGGGCATGGACGGCATTGCCGTGTTGTCCGCCCTGCGCCAGGAGAGCAGAACCTGCGAAATTCCGGTGATCCTTATCACGGCAGAGAGCAGCGACAGCTTCGAATCATTGAGCATTGACCTGGGCGCGGATGATTATGTCACCAAATCGGTCACGCCGCCGGTGCTGCTGGCCAGGGTGCGGGGGGTGCTGCGCCGCAGGGCGGCGGAGAGCGCTTTACGGCAAAGCGAGGAGCGGTTTCGCACCCTGTTTGAGACCATGACGCAAGGGGTGATCTACCATGATGCCCTGGGAAGGCTTATGGATGCCAATCAGGCGGCCATGCACATCCTGGGTATGCCATCTGTCCGTCCACAGCAGACACATCCCCTGGTGCCAGAAGGCCATTTCGTGCGTCGGGATGGCTCCCCCTTTCCAGCCGACGAACATCCCACCGCCAGGGCATTGGCCACCGGGGCGCCAGTAAAGGAGGTGCTCATGGGGCTGATCCGTCCGGATCGGCGGCATCCGGTCTGGATTCAGGTGAGTGCCATTCCCCGCATCGAGAATCCGGGAGCGGCTCCTTCCGGGGTGTTCACCACCTTCACGGATGTGAGCGTGCAGGTAGCCTTGGAGCAGCAACAGGCCATGTTTCTGCGCATGTTGAACCATGAGGTACGCACTCCCCTGGCCATTATGGATAGCCATTGTCAACTTCTTGCCTTGGAGAATACGGGAGAGAGTCGGCATGCGGTGGCCACGATCCGTACTGCGGTGGCCAAAGTGGCAGAGTTGCTTGATCGCTGTTTGACCCAGGACCGTCTGGCAGCGATTGGCACTCTGACTCTTGCCCCGGTGGATCTGAAACAACTGCTGAGCGCGGTGGCCCAGGAGGCTCAACGCAGCACCAATGACCATCTGATCATGTTGCGCCTGGACTCCCCCCTGCCCACGCACTTTGTCGGCGATGCCACTCTGTTGCCAATCCTGTTGAATAATCTGTTGGATAACGCCATCCACTATTCCCCGGAAGGGGGCGTCATTGAACTGGGGGCCCAGACCGATGGTTCCGGGCAGGTGGTGATCACGGTATCTGACGAAGGAATCGGCATTCCCGCATCCGAATGTGAACAGATTTTTGAACGCTACCATCGGACCCATCAGGTCAACAATACGATTGGAGTTGGGCTTGGGCTGTACATTGTCCGCAATATCGCCCGACTGCACGGGGGAGACGTTCACTGCACCAGCACCTTGAATGAGGGAAGTACGTTTCGCATCACATTGCCCTTTTCGCCCAACTCCATGGAATCTGCCGCATGATCAGGCAGGTTCCATGGATGCCATTCGCCATCGGATGGCCAAATCCTGGACTCCCGGCGATGGTCCGCCATGGGACAATGCTCTTTGCGGTCTTCGGTTTTGCCCTGACCTTGCCGGTTGTCTCGGCTCAGGCCACGGATCTCCGGTTCGGGGATGGCATCGGGTTGAAATTCAGCGGCACCTTGACCGTCGGGAGCATGATCCGGACCGAATCGCCCGATCCGTCGGTGCTGGGAATGACGGCGGCCAAACGGGTTGGCCTGACCGGGCAGCTTAACGGGAATACGGGCAACAGTGATCTGAATTTCAGGTCAGGCCAGCCGGTCTCCTCCGTGCTCAAGGCAAATCTCAACCTGGAGATCGAGCGGCATGATTTCGGCATTGCTGCCCGGGCCGAAGCTTGGCACGATTATACCTTGGAAAATGGAGATCGGCCTTACGGCAACATCCCCAACGGGTTTCAATCCAACGTTCCTTTGAGCGACCATGGCTTTGCTCCGGAAGCGCAGTTCAGCAACCTCCAGTTGGAGGAGTTCTACCTCTTTGGCAAATTCGATCTGAATGATCAGACCCGGTTGGATCTGCGTTTCGGTCGTCAGGTGATCCCCTGGGGCGTTGCCCAGTGGGTTGGTGGAGGGATCAATATCATCAACCCTTTTGACCATCCGGCACAGCAGCGTCCTGGAGCGCTGCCGCAGGAAAGTCGCGTCCCCCTGGGAATGCTTTACGCCAACTTGAGCAGTGGCAAGGAATGGGGGCTGGACGGGTTCCTCCCCTATGAATTCCGCCCCAACGTCATGCCGGGATGCGGGACTTTCTTCGCGACGGTGAATTACGCTCCGACAGGCTGCAATTACGCCTCGGTGATTGGCAGCCTGCCTGATTCCGATACCCTGGCCACGGGGATGTACCCGAAACGGGGCGAGGATGAGGAGGCAAGCAATTCGGGACAATACGGCATCTCTCTGCGCCATACCCCAACCGCATGGAATACCGAATGGCGTGCATACCTGATGAACTATCACAACAGGGCTCCAGGAATTCGGATATTCAATCCAGACATAGCAGGCGGTTACGGGACTCTTGCCACCCGGTTGACTGACCCGAACGGCTTACGCTATGCCATGATCTACCCGGAAAACGTCCATCTGTATGGAGTGAGTTTTGCCACCTCCCTGGATTCATCCCTGCGGATATTCGGAGAGCTTGCATATCGCCCCAACCAACCTGTCAGCCTGAATGCTTCCGATCTGATCGCTGCCTTCGTGGCCCGTTCCCCAACCTCGGCACTGAATCTGACCAGAAACAGCAACGCGATTCCCCCCGGCGGCACCTTCGACGGTTACGACCGATTTTCTATCACCACCGCCAGCCTGGGCGCCAACAAGACGCTGCCCGCGACATGGGGCGCGGAGCGGTTGAACCTGGGAGGAGAAATCGGCTGGAGCCATGTCGAGGGTTTGCCCAATCCGGGAGTGCTGCACTATGGACGATCCGATGCTTACGGCATTGCTGCCATCAACGGGCAACCTTGTACCGACACCTCCGTTGCTCAGAAATCCTGTGCCCATGACGGTTTTGTCACCACGGATGCCTGGGGCTATCGTCTGCGCCTGTCAGCCAGTTTCCCGGATGTCTTTCTGGCCACCAAGCTCACCCCTTCGCTGATGTTCTCTCACGACGTTAAAGGCTATTCTTATGATGGAACTTTTTTACAGGATCGCACCACCTTGCGTCCTGGCCTGCGTGCGGACTGGGATAAGAACTATTTTGCCGAAATGCAATACACATACATGGCAGGGGGTGCTTACAACATGCTGGTGGATCGGGACAACATCATACTGGTGATCGGGACCAATTTCTAAACGAATAATTCAAAAGGCACCCGGTTGTGCCTCCGGGCGTTGAAATAATGCGGCAATCTGGTACACTTCCTCCATGAGCGAGATCAGTCAACCACACGACCGATTGTTCAAGGCACTGCTGTCCACCCCGGAGACTGCAGGTGCCTTGCTGCAGGAGTATCTGCCGCCTGAAGTGGCACGATTGCTGGCACCCGAACCGCCGCAATTGGTCGAGGGCAGCTTTGTCGAAGAAAATCTGCGCCCTTACTATTCGGATCGCCTGTTCGAGGCCAAGACGGTCAACGGCAAACCGGTCTGCTTCTACGTCCTGATCGAGCACAAGAGCTTTGAGGACGGAAAGGTCGGCTGGCAGATTTTTCGGGGCATTTCAGCATTTCTGGAGCAAAAGGTACGGGAAAACGAGAAATGGCAGCAACTCCCGTCTGTTCTGGCTCTGTTGGTTTACAATGGTGCGCAGGAGTGGCGCATTTCCAATGAGTTCCTGGCCCTGGTTGATGCGGACGAGGCATTGCATCCCTGGTTGCTCAATTTCCGTTTCCCGGTAGTCGATCTGGGCCCGATTCCGAATCGGAAACTCTCCAGGCATGCGCAACTGCGTGCTGGCCTGATGGCACTGAAATACGGCACCCGCGATCCTGAGTCCCAAATGGCGGCGCTGGATCAGATCGTGGATGCCCTGATTGAAGCCCCGGAACTTTTGTTGCCGGTGCTGCTCTATTTGCTGACGACCTTTAACAATTTGGATGAAGAGCAGGTGCGGCAAGTGGTTCGCCGCATTAAACCCGAGGAGGAATCTGCCATGATGTCCCAATTTGCCCGAAATATTTTGTCCAAGGATAGGCCTGAATGGGTGGCGGCCATGGTGCGCCAGGATCTCCGCCAGGAAGGCGAGCAAAAAGGCCGCCAAGAAGAAGCCGCCTCCATGCTCTTGAAACTGATGCGCCGCAAATTTGGCCAGACCCCAGACTGGGTGACCGAGAAGGTGATGTCAGCGGAAGTGGAACTGATCGAGACATGGAGCGACAACTTCGTCTTCGCTAACTCGGTGGACGAGGTCTTCGCGGCGTGAGTGGATTGCTGGATCGGACCGGACGATACCTTGGCATTTTTCGGCCTGGATTCTTCGGTTCTCCGTTTACGTTCGAAAAGTTTGACGAGACGCCCGTTGCCATCCAAGCGGGAGTCGAAAAAGCGGGTCCACAGCTCTCCGATGACGCAGAGGAAAAAATTCGACGCTCCACGAAAAAGTCTTTTTAAATCAATATTATTATCGCAAACTGCATCAATTGGTCACCAAGGGCACCTTCGAACGATTTCTCCATCCCGCTTTTTGCTGGTTACAATACGTTACGGAGAATGAGTTTGACGGCGTATCACTTGCTCCACCAATTAAAGTTGTATGAGGTTTTCTCGTCGCCAAGGCC
>JADGCR010000107.1 GCA_015228895.1 Magnetococcales bacterium | reverse complement strand
TGGTGGTCTCGCAGGGTGCCGCAAGGGACTCGGCAAACAGATAATGGATTGTTTTGGTTCGATGGTTTCCCGGTTCTGACACTCTGGCCCATCCCTTGCGTTTCTTGTTTGTCAAAAGGTGCCGATCACCGCGCACCGTATCCGCAACCGCACAAGGTGGGCCAGGAAATGAAAGACATTCTGATCGTAGACGACGAACCCAAGTTGCGCCTCCTGTTGCACCGCATTCTGCAGGAGGCCGGATACTCACTGGCTGTGGCCGCGAATGGCGTGGAGGCGATGGCAATGTGCAGGAAGGAGCAGCCAAAACTGGTCATCAGCGACATCTTCATGCCGGACATGGATGGTATCGAACTGCTGGAGAATCTGAGAGAATCGTGTCTTGGACAAAAAGTGATCGCCATGTCGGGAGGGAGCACGCATCTCGCGGCCGATTTCCTGCATGAGATCGCGACCATGTTCGGAGCGGCCGGTTTTCTGGTCAAGCCCTTTTCCAAACAGGAGGTGCTGGAAGCGGTGGAATGCGCCATTGGCCGGGGGAAGGGAACCGGCAGGGACGATCTGGCCGGTTGAGGTGAGGGTATGCGCCATTCACCCCGTCAGGCAGGGGTCTTGACTTTACCGTTGCGGCCTTGATCACCATTTCGGCCACCGGGTCATTGCGTCAGGCACTCCGGCATGGTACATCCCCCACGGTGGTGGTCCCTGTTTCTTCATGAGATTGGCATCGCCACATGCCTGGCATGCGATGGAACGGTTTGGGGGTGAAAGGCAAGAGCGGCATACTGCAATCGATGGCCATTGCGGAAAGGTCAATCCGGTTTTACAGGGTTTGAGGGAACGGTCCCGGCGGAAGAAGGGATGGAGGCGATGTTCAGGATGGGATCGACTTGTTGTTGGACAGGCGGCTGTAGAGGGCCTGTCGGGTGATGCCCAGCAGAGCGGCGGCCACGCTTTTTTTGCCGTCGGCGCGGAGGAGGGCTTCACGGATCAGCAACTCTTCCGTCTCTTTGAGGGTGGGAAAACGGGTTTGCGAAAACTGGATGGGGGGCCCCTGATCGTCGATGCGGAGCGGGGAGGGGGCGTGTCCATTGCGTCCCGGTTGCAGGGCGCGGAAACAATCCAGGGACATCACATGCCCCTCGTGGCGCGAAACCGCGTCGAACATCATGGCCTTGAGTTCCCGCACATTGCCCGGAAACGGATAAACCCCCAGATGATCGAACAGGGCCGAAGGCGGCGTGGGGGTGGGGCGGTTGAGAGCGGTGGCGGCCTCTTCAAGAAAATGAACCGTGAGCAGAGGGATATCCTCCTTGCGTTCTCGCAGCGGGGGAATGTGCAGCTGGTGAAACGAAAGACGGTAAAAGAGATCGCGTCGCAGCAGCCCCTTGGCAACCAGTTCGTTCGGATCCCGATGGGTGGCGGCGACGATCCGGACATCGGTACGCACCGGATGATCCATGCCCAAGGGCAGGTATTGCTTCTCCTGCAAAAACCGCAACAGCTTGATCTGGGCCGCCGGACCGATATCGCCGATTTCATCCAGGAACAGGGTGCCTCCCGCCGCCTGGGCCACCAACCCTTTCCGATCCTGGTCCGCCCCGGTGAACGCCCCGCGACGATGACCGAACAGGGTGTCGGTGAAAACCAGTTCGTCCAGGCCCGCGACATTTTCGGCGATGAAGGCTCCGGTGCGACAACTGGCATCGTGGCAGGCGCGCGCGAACAGCTCCTTGCCCACGCCGGTCTCGCCGGTGATCAGCAGCGGCTCCGGCGAGAGGGAGACGGCTTCGATGTATTTGAACAGCTGATGGATCAAGCGACTGCGGGTCAGGATCGACGAGAAGGCGGAAGGGTTGGCCGGAGTCGAGGTGCTCAGTTGACGACGGATCGCATGCAACTCGCTGCGCAGATTGTAGATCTGCATGGCATTCTGCACGCAGGTCACCAGCCGGTCCGGGTCGGCGGGTTTGAGCAGGTAATCGATGGCGCCCTGTTTCATGCAGGTGACGGCGGAATCGATCTCCTGGGAGCCGGTCATCACGATCACCTGCACCTCGGGATGCATCCGGGTGATCTCCGGCAGGAGGGATTGACCGGAACAGTGGGGCATCATCAGATCCAGCACCACCACGCCGACCCGTTGGTCGTTCAGCAGGGAGAGCAGTTCACGGTTGTCGTCCAGAAGGATAATGGAAGGGTATCCGGCATTCAGCAGCCACAAACGGGTGGTGTTCAGGATCCACTCGTCGTCATCCACCAGGACAATCGTGGCGGGTGTGCAGCGGAGGGTCATGCCGTTATCATCCTGTCCAGGTAGTGGGCCGGCCCATCCCTGCGGAATTCCCGAGAGGGCAGGGGGTGCGTTCTGCAACATCCCAAAGGGTTTGTCAATGCTACCCATCAGTGAAAGGATATCTGAAACGTCTCCGGAATGCCAGAGCTTTACTGCGGCACTTCACGTCACCGGCTAACGTGTGATCCCAGGACCTGACTTGATCTCAGGCGATTCGATCGCGCTTCACGCTTGCAAAGCCGGGAGTGCTGAAGTACGCTTGATGGAGACGGCTCAAAACAGAGTCACGGTTTTCGGGCTCCCTCCCAGCGGGCGTTCGGCGACATCCAATGATTAAAATCATGAAATCATCGATTCCATGGCAGAGGTGATCCGACAGGGGAGGCGCATGTTTTCTGCGATGGGGGTCAATCAGAGGGAACCGACGATCCGATTCCTCGATCGTCCCCGGTTTGGTTTGTTGCCATTGGTGGTTTTTCTGGGGTTGCTGGTGGCGAGCGTTGGAACCATCGTCGTCTTCTCGCAGACCCAGAAGGCCAGCCTGAAACGGGAATTCCAGGAAAAAATGTTGGCAATCGGCACCCTGAAGGCGCGTCAGATCGACGACTGGGTGGAGCAGTATCGTCGCGATGCCCTGCTGCTGCAGAAAAGTTCCATGTTGTCACAAGGGGTCGCCCAGTGGTTGAGCCAGGGTCGTCAGCCGGACGAACTCTCCAGCATACTGCTCAACCGGTTGCACTCCAGAAAATCCCTGTTGCAGTACCGGGAGATCCTGCTGCTTTCCGAGGCAGGCGAAGTGTTGCTTTCCACCTCTCCCGGCACCGGAGTGGATGAGGAGGGAAAACGTCTGGTCCGGGCATCCTTCGCCGATGGACAGATCCGGTTTTCATCGATCCATCCGGACGCCTCTTCTCCGGGCGGCATGCGTCTGGATGTGATCACGCCGCTGGAGCGGGAGGGGGACGAGGGCGTCGAGAGAATCGCCGCACTGCTGTTTTCCATCGATGTGCATGAATTTCTCTATCCTTTGCTGGAAGCCTGGCCCACGCCGAGCCGCAGTGCCGAAACCTTGCTGGTGACGCGGGATGGGAATGAGGTGGTATTCCTCAACGAATTGCGCCATCGCAAGAATACGGCGTTGACGTTTCGCCTGCCCATCGTCGCGGAGAGTGATCTGCCCGCAATGCGCGGCGTGCTGGGAGAACGGGGCATCATGGAAGGGCGGGATTATCGCCGGGAACCGGTGTTGGCCGCCACCATCCCCATGCGACGCATGCCCTGGGTCATGGTGGCCAAGATCGATCAGGAGGAGGTGTACGCCCCGTTGCGGATGCAGACCTGGTTTTCCGTCGTGGCGATTCTGTTCGTGTTGGCCATGGCGGCTGTCGGGTTGAGATTGTGGTGGGTCAACAATACCCAGGCCCTGCTGCGCAAGAGTATGGATCGGCTCAATCTTTCCCAGCAACTGGCGTTGGTGGGCAGTTGGGATTGGGATCCCTTCCCGGATCGGGAGGTGTGGTCGGAAACGCTGTACTCCCTGTTGGGTCTGTCGATGGACAGCGTGGAAGCCAATCGGATCACCTTTCAGCAATGCGTGCATCCGGATGATCGGGCGCAGACGGTGTGGGGGCTTTATGAGCGGCTCGAACGGGACGAGAGCTTCATGCGCTCCTATCGCATCGTGCGTCCCGATGGCCAGGAACGCTTCGTGCTGGAAAAGGGGATGGTGTTCCGGGGCAAGGGGGGCCAGATCAACCGGGTGGTCGGCGTGTTGCTCGACGTGACCGAACGCCGGGATGCGGAAGAGCAGGAGCGATACTATATCCGGCAGTTGGAGAAGTCCAATCGGGCCTATCGCGCCCTGAGCCGCTGCAATGCCATCGGTTATTGTGCCCGTGACGAGTTGCAACTGTTCCGGGATATCTGCGCCATCATTCAAGAGTGTTGCGGTTATCGTCTGGTCTGGATCGGTCTGGCCGATCACGGACCCGACCGATGGGTGCTTCCGGTCGCCCATGCCGGCTTCGAAGAGGGCTGTCTGGATCATCTGAATCTCTCCTGGGGGGAGTCGGAACGGGGACAGGGACCGACAGGAGAGGCGATCCGTACCGGCAAACCGGTATTGCATCAGGATTTCGGCTCCACCCCGTCGTTTTTTCCCTGGCTCCGGGGCGCGGATGAGCGGGGTTATGCCAGCTCCGCCGCTTTTCCCATCTGTTATGCGGGTCACTGTTCGGGAGCTCTCAACGTTTACGCGGATCAGCCTCACGCCTTCGTGGACGAAGAGGTTCAGTTGTTGAGCGAAATCGCCGCCAATGTGGCGCACAGCCTTCACTTGTTGCGCCTGCGGCACCGGCAGCAACAGGATGAGGCGGCAGTACGGCGTCATCGTTCCCAGTTGCAGGCCATTTTCGATGCCTCCATCGCGTCGATCATCCAGTTGGATCTTTCCGGACGGATTATGCTGGCCAACCGGAGCATGATGGAGATGTTCGGTTATCCCAGGGAGGAGCTTCCGGGCCTCACCTATTTTGATCTGCTGCATCCCACGTTTCACGAACTGGCCGGAAACACGCTGACCAGCCTGACCGAGGTGGATGCGGAACGGCTCTATGTGCGCAAGGATGGCTCCACCTTCTGGGGACATCTGATGGGACGACGCATGCCGGATCTTCCCGATATGCACCGCAGCCTGATTGCCATCATCACCGACAGCACCGAACGCAAGGCGACCGAAGCGGCTCTGCAACGGGCCAAAGATGAGGCGGTATTGGCCAACAAGGCCAAGAATATTTTTCTGGCCAGCATCAGTCACGAAATCAGAACCCCGCTGCATGCCGTGATCAACCTGGGTTTTCTGGCCTCCCTGCATGCCAAGGATACGGTGATCCATCCCTATCTGCTCCAGATCCAGGAGGCGGGCAAGGCCCTCTCCCGGATCATCGATGACCTGCTGGACCTTTCCAAGGTGGAGGCCGGGGCATTGGTCATGGAACGGATTCCGTTTCGTCTGACGGATGTGCTCAACAACCTGATGATCCTGGTCAACACGCTGCATCGCAAGTCGCTGGAACTGTCCGTTCATCTGGATCCGGATCTGCCACCGGCATTGCGGGGGGATCCGCAGCGTCTGGGTCAGGTGCTGCTGAACCTGATGAGCAATGCCATCAAATTCACCGATGCGGGGCGTGTCACCCTGCGGACGGAGTTGGCGCAGCCCGGAACGCAGATGGCGATGTTGCGTTTTACCGTGACGGATACCGGTTGTGGCCTCGATGAGAGTCAGTTGCAACAGCTTTTTCAGCCTTTTTATCAGGGGGATCACGGACTGGCGCGCCGATCCGGGGGGGCGGGGCTCGGGTTGGCCATCTGTCATCATCTGGTGACGCTGATGGGAGGAGAGTTTCGGGTGGAGAGCCAACCCGGACAGGGCAGCACCTTCTCCTTTACCGCCCGTTTCGGCGTGGTGGAACTGCCTCTGCCCCAGGGGGAGGGCGGTGCCGCCACCCTGATCGTCGGCCTGGACGACGATCTTCGGCCATTCCTGGAGCATCTGTCGGGCGTGCGCGTGTTGGTGGTCGAGGATGTGGAGATCAATCAACTCATCATCACCGAATTGTTGCAGAGGGTGGGCGTGGAGGTGCGGGTGGCCGGAAGCGGACGGCAGGCCCTGGAATGGCTCGAAGATCATCTCTTCGATCTGGTGCTGCTGGATCTGAAAATGCCGGACCTGGACGGATTCGAGGTGGCGCGTCGCGTCCGGGCCATGCCCCGGTTGCGTGAGTTGCCCATCGTCGCCATGACCGCCTATGCCTTCAGCAGCGATCGTCAACGTTGCCTGGAGTCGGGCATGAACGATCATCTGGCCAAACCCATTGACCGGACGCTTCTCTATGCCGCCCTGAAACGTTGGACCCGACCCGCGACCAAACCGGCGGCGACCTCCCGTTCGGCCTCTTTCAACGCGGCGTCCGGGAGTGACCCGACCTTCGAGGTCGTGCGGCCCTTGCCCGACGCCCCCGGTCCGGAGGCGTTACTCCCTGACCAACTGCCCGGAATCGATCTGAAGTTTGGCTTGGGGAGGGTGCTCGATAACCGGCTGCTCTATCGGGTGTTGTTGCGCAAGTTCGGTCGGGGATATGCCCAATCCGGGGTGGAGGTGCGTCAATTGTTGCTGGCGGGTGAGGATGCTCAGGCCCGGCAGATGCTGCACGCCCTGGGTGGCGTGGCGGGCAATATGGGCGCGCAGGAGTTGATGAACGCGGCCAGAGCCCTGGAACGGATTTGCGTGCCGGATTTCCCTCCGGATCATCCGGAGCGGACGGAATCCCTGGATCGTTTTGTTGCTTCTCTTTCTCAGGTTTTGACCTCCGTTCAGGGATTGCTGACCGTCGATGCGCAGTCCGGGCGAACGCTGGATCGGGATGCGTTGGAACAGGTCCGGCATCATGTGGACGCACTGGAAACGCTTGTGGCGCATCGCCAGGTGGTCGAGGCGCTGCACGAGATCAGCGCGCTGCATCGTCTGGTGCTGAAAAGCTCCTGGATGGGAATGGTTGAGCAGCTCATGGAGCATTTGTTCGACGGCAATCTGGTTTCGGCCGAACGGATTGTCCTTCGTTTGCAGGAAACCCTGAACGAATCGGGGAGTCCGGTGGGGGATGGACAAACCGTGTAAAGAAAAGACAACACGTCCGGAAAGTTTCCTTTTTTGATTTTATTCTTGTTGTTCATGTGGTTGATGGAGTGTTTCCCTGTATTTTCCCGCAGTCCGACAAAATATCTTTCCCCCCTTTTTTGATTCGAATCCCCCATCAAGGCGTATGGTTGCGCTATTTGAGGTTTTGGCATTCCATTTGCTTTGTATTATTCCAAATGACATGAAATGAACACAAATTCATCCTTGCCGGGCGCGTGAACGCATTCCCCGGATTGGGCAAGGACCATCATGGAAAGGAGTGACCCTTATGGAACAGATCGTCGAAACGACCAGGACCGGAGCCGTCGGGAAAGGATCGTTCAGGACCGGTGTCCGCGCCGCAGACACGGGAAGCTGCAAAAGTGTGACCGGACGGAGCGACAGAAAGTCCGAAAAGACCGGTACGCGTCATGCCCTGGTGAATCAGCATCCCTCCTGGGGCTCCTTTTGCGCCAAGGCGCGATTTTTCGGCTTGCAGGATCAGGATCTGAAGCTGTTGATGCAGGCGGGTCGGGTGATGCATACCCGCGATGGTCAACAGTTGTTC
>JADGCR010000106.1 GCA_015228895.1 Magnetococcales bacterium | reverse complement strand
CAGCTTCTCTTCTACCCTTTCAGAGACGATGCCTGAAGTATCTCTTGGGGTGATCTTTCCAGGAAAACACCTTAAAAACGAATTAGGGAGATGGAAAACGCGAACCCAGCCATGTCCGCAGGACTCGCGCAGCATGTTTTGGACGACCAGAGAGTGGGTTTTGTTTCCTGCGAGACCGGTTAGTTCAGCTTGAGACACTACCCGATTTCCGACGAATCCTACGTGGCCAAGGTGCTGCGGCTGACCCTGCTGGCCCCGGACATCATCATCGAGGCCATCCTGGACGACCGCCAACCCGACGTCATGACCTGGAGGGAGTTGGCGAAACCCTTCCCGGAGGAATGGCCCGAACATCGGGAGCGGTGGAGGATCCCGGCGTGAGTCGAACGGGAATGACCCTGGATATCTCATAGCTACAGATCATGGGCTGCAAACCAAGTATGGCGTGAGAGACGTGACAACATGCGGGGGCCAATTTCCTCCTGGTCGTGAAAGGCAAACACGACGTCTGCCCACCCACAAACCGATTTGTTAACGTAATAATGCAGTTGTCAGTAAATGTCGCTTGACAGGGCGCACAAGACAAGAAAGATCTGGGGGAGGAGCCCACGGACCACTTTTATTTTAACATTCACAAGCGATTGATCAATCCGGCCACGTAGCCCGCCCCGAAACCGTTGTCGATATTGACCACCGTCACATTGGCGGCGCAACTGTTCAACATGCCCAGCAAGGCGGACAAACCGTGCAGCGCGGCGCCGTATCCGGAGGAGGTGGGCACGGCGATGACCGGCTTGTCCACCAATCCTCCCACCACCGATGGCATGGCACCCTCCATGCCCGCCACCACGACCAATACCCGCGCGGAGTGCAACAGGGCGCTGGCGGCGAGCAGACGGTGCAAACCGGCCACACCCGCGTCGTAACAGGTCTCCACCCTGGCCCCCATCAGACGGGCCACCAGGGCGGCCTCCTCGGCCACGGGGATGTCGCTGGTGCCCGCGCACAACACCCCCACCAATCCCGTGGGGGGCTTCGACTGCGGCTGATGAAACAGACAACCCGTGCCCGGCGCGTGTTCCAGCACCGGAAACAGGGTCCGCAGACGGGCGATCCGTTTGCGGGTCAACCGGGTGATCAGCAGGGTACCTTGGTGTTGCAACGCCCTCTCGATGATCCCGCGCAGGTGGGAAAACCGCTTCCCCTGAGCCAGAATCACCTCCGGGAAGCCGTGGCGCAACCCCCGCTGGGTATCCAGACGGGCCACCACCTCCCCATCCTGCCTGAGCAGATCCACGGGAAAACGTTCCAACCGACGCATGGCGTCATCCACGGAACTTTTGCCCTCGGCGAGGGCGGTCAACAGAGCGCGCAGGGTTTCAGGGGACATACTGTTTGAACTCGACGGTGGTTCTTTTTTTGCCGGAACGGGAATCGCTCTTCTTGCCGATGGCCAAAGCCAGCATGGGGGCCAGATTCTGCTGGGTCTCCGGCAGGCTCCAACCCTGACGCCGGGCCAACTGCTCCAGGTCGTCGTGTTCCAGACGCCAGATTCCGGCCGCCTCCTTGACCCGCACCGTGCCCCAGGGGGTCTTCAGGATCTTTTCCGTGCGGGGCAGGACGAACCGTTCCATGACATCCATGCGCACGCCCAGGGAGGTGGTGTGGGTCAGCATGAGCCGGGCCAGGGCCTCCTCCCGCCCAGGATGGGCCACCACCTCGATGCGCACCCCGGGACGACCCTTTTTCATGGTCATGGGCAGCAGCGCCATATCCAGCGCCCCGGCCCCCATCAGGTGCTCCCACAGGGGACCGTACCATTCGGGATTCATGTCATCCACATGGCAGGACAACACCACCACCCGGTCCCGCAGCAATCCGCTCCCGGTCTCCGGCGGGAGCGGGAGCGTCTCCTCCTGGACCAGAATCCGCAACAGGTTGCCCCGCCCGTGCAACTCCCGGCTCCCCAGGCCACACCCCACCCGGTCCACACGGGTCAACTCCAGCGGGCCGTAACGATCCACCAGGGTGACCAGAATGGCGGCACCCGTGGGGGTGACCAGTTCCGCCTCCACCGCGTCCGGGCGCAAGGGGGCGTGATGTCTGCGCAGCAGTTCCACCACGGCGGGCACCGGCACCGGCAGACGCCCATGGGCGCCGTTGACATACCCCGATCCGGTGGGCACCGGCGAGGCGCTGACCTGGGTGACCCCCAGTTTCCAGACCGCGAAAGCCGCGCCACAGATATCCAGAATGGCGTCCATCGCCCCCACCTCATGGAAGTGGACCTCCTCCACGCTCACCCCGTGCACCGCGGCCTCGGCCTCGGCCAGTTTGGTGAAAATGGCGTCCGCCCGCTGCTTGACCGGCTCCGGCAGTTCCGAGGCGTGAATCATCGCCAGGATGGGGGCCAGATGCCGATGGGCGTGGGCGTGGGGCACCCTGAAAGAGACATGCAGACCGCTCATGCCTCCCCGCAGTTCCTTCTTGACCTCCAACTGCCAACCCGACACTCCCAGGGTCGCGAGGGCCTCCTTCAGGGTGCGCAGTTCCAGGCCCAGGTCAAGGCAGGCCCCCAGAAACATGTTGCCGGAGATTCCGGCTTCCAGATCCAGATGCATTCTCATCCGTTCAAAACCCCATGGCCCGATAAGCGGCGGAAAAAAAGGAGTCCATCTCCTGCACCATGACCTGACCAAAAAGGGACATGGTCAACCCCATGATGATGAAGCCCATGATCTGTGCCAACGGCATGGCCACGAAAAAAACCTGAATCTGGGGGGAGGCCCGGTTGATGAGCCCCATGCCCAGATAGAGCAGCTTGGTGACCCCGATGACCGGAGCGGCGATGAGCAGCGCCCAGGTGAACATGCGGGACATCACCTCCATCCCCCCCTGCAACAGATCCTGGGAGTGGGGCAGGCCACCCCCCAGAGGCAGCGTGGCGAAAGAGCGGGCCACCCCTTCCAGCAACAGGTGATGGCCGTTGAAAATCAGGAAGATCATCAGCGCGGTGAGGTACAACAGATTGGACAACACCCCTTCCTGAACCCCGGAGGTGGGGTCCATGACCATGGCCATGGAAAGACCCATTTGAAACCCCATCACGCTGCCGGCCACCTGGGTGGCCACCAGCACCCAGTGGACCAGCATGCCGAAGGTGGCCCCGATGATCAGTTCGGTCACGGCGGCGAAGCCCATGGCCCACACATCCCCCCTGCCCTCTCCGGACCAGGGGGTGACCAGGGGATAGATCACCACCGTGATGGCGAACACCATGAGGGCCTTGATCCGGTTGGGGCCGATGCTGCGGGAGAAGAAGGGGGCGGAGAGAAACATGCCGGAGATGCGGGAGAGCACCAGGACCATCCGTTCGATCTCCCCGGTGGAGAGTCCAAACAAATCCATCATCTCCTTTGGATCCATGGCATCCCCCCCCCGGACAGTCAGTTGACCATGCGTGGAATGGAGTCGAAGAGGCGGACGAAATAGTCCATGATGGTTTCCATCATCCAGGGCAGGGTGATGGAGAGGGCGAAAAAGGTGGCCAGGATTTTGGGGATGAAGGTCAGGGTCATCTCCTGGATCTGGGTGACGGACTGGAACAGGGAGATGATGATACCCACCACCAGCGCGGTGAGCAACATGGGCGCGGAGATCAGCAAGGCGATCTTGAGGGCCTCGTTCACCATTTCCAGAACCAGATCCGCAGACATTGTGGAGGCGCTCCATCCCATGGAAGCATTAAGCGAAAAAACGGATTCTAACGCATTTCGCGCCAAACACCAGGATTCTCGCGTTTTCAGGTGAAATCCAGGGTCTCGGCATGGATCATCTTGTAGACCTCAAAGACGGAAATGGCCATGGCCGCGATGATGGGACCGAAAAAAAGCCCCAGAATGCCGAACTGGACCAATCCGCCAAAGATGGAGAGCACCGTCAGCAGGGTGTGATCGAGGACGTGGAGATCCCCGCCGGTTTCCTGGGACTGTTGCTGCGCCAGCCAGCCCATCAGGATGGGACGCAACAGGTTGTCGATGACGAAGCCGGTGACCAGGGCCCCCCACACCGCCAGGAAAACCGCCTGTCCGGTATGCCCGTGCCAGTACAGGGTATAGACCGTCGGTCCCCAGACCACCACGCCCCCCACCACCGGGATGAAGGAGGAGGCGGCGATGGCCACCCCGAGATAAAACCAGGGCAATCCCATGAACGCGGTCACCAGGGAGAAAGAGATCCCCTGCAACAGGGCCACGCCGATGGTGCTGGCGGTCAGGACCGTGGCCAGCGCCGCGAAACGGTGGAACAGAATGTCGTCGTACCGATTGCCCAAGGGGGTGAGGATTTTCAATTGCCGGGTCAAAAGCGGACCATCCCGGTAGAAAAAGAACAAGGCGAACAGCACCAGAACCAGCGAGGTGATGAAGGCCAGTCCGTTGTTGGTGATCCCCTTGAAGACGAACAGCAGCCCCATGCCGAGGCTCTGCCCGATCCGGACCCGGTTCTCCCCGATCCAGGCCAGCAGGGCCTCCCGCGCGGACTCCGGAATGGGCAGGGTGGCCAGCACCCCTCCCAACTCCCCGGTCATGGCGTGGGTGGAGGAGAAACCGGCGAACCAGGACTGGATCTCATGGGCCAGGGTGCCGGCCTTGAAGGCGGTGGCTATCAATAAATAAAGAATTGGCCCAACCACCAAAAAAAACATCAAAACAGTCATGATCAGAGGCGGTTTGACCGATTCATAAGGAAAGCGGCGCTGAATCCGCCGGTACAGGGGATAGCTGGAGGAGGCCAGCAGGGCCGCCAGAAACAATCCAGGGAGGAAAGGGAAAAAAAGCCAACCCAGGCCAACCACCGCCAACACGATGAGGGCGAGCAGAAAACCCTCCTGATAGGGATGGGTTCCATCCCGGAGGGGGGTGGCGTGTTCCATTTGGTTCATCAACGGGTTGCCTCGAACAAGGGTCGCTCCTTCCGTGACGCATTCAGGAGGGCACCAGAGTGAATGCATTTCTTTTGCCAAAAAGTATCATGCCGACACCAGAGTGGGAAACGGCACACTAAATTACTTTAATAATAAGATTTTCCTCATGGACGGAGGGAAAGGTCTGACTGAACTGTGAAAAGGAGAAGAAAAATGAGAGTCACACATAAAATCGTCTGTTTGTCGCTGATGTTGCTGGTTGCGCCCCTGTCCATCGCCTGGGGCGCGGGGAGTGGCCAGGAAAATCCCCAGATCGCCAAGACCGCCACCAAGGTCACGCTGCCGGTGGTGGCCAAGGAGTCCCGGCAGACCGCCCAGATCCGCAAACAGATCGAGAAGGATCGGGAGGCGTTGCGCAAGCAGGTTCTGGCCAAAAAAATGCAGAAAAAGGGCCTGGCCAAGAAGAGCGCCAAAAAGAGCGTGCGGAAAGCCAGCCGGAACAAGCCGGCGTTGCAGGCGCGGAACACGACCCGCATTCCCTCGCGGATTGGCATTCGCACCTGGACATTTCCGGAGAGCGCGGGGACCCGCACCAACAAGGTGACCGAATTGACGGCCCGGATCACCGAGACGGAGAACGCCTATGACGCGGAGAACGCCCAGTTTCAACGGTTGAATCGGGAGTACAACCGGCTGAAGGCGGAGATGAGTCAGGCGGAAAAGGCGATGCAGGTCTCCATGGAGCCGCAGAACCAGGCGTTGGAGAACTACAAAAAGGCCCAGGAACTGGCCAGGAGCAACCCGCAGATCTCCATCGAGCCCCAGCGTCTGGCCTATCTGAAGGCGGTGGAAAAGACGGCGGCGGTCACCGCGGCGGCTGGCAGGAACATGACGGCCAGCAGCAGCCGCCTGGCACCTCTGGAGGCGAAACTGACCGCCTCCCAGGTTCGTCTGAACGACATCATGAACCAGTTGGACGCTTTGCAGCAGCACCGCAACGCGGTTTCCGAGGTGGTGTTTCTGCGCACGGTCAAGGATTGAGCTGGAGTAACCGCCACGATTTCCCCTTGAGGTCGCCCCGACTTTGCTTTATGGTAGGGGCTACTTCAAGGGGAGTAGTCGCCTCAGCACCGGAGGTTGGTTGACCGGGATGAGGGCATGCGTCAACATACCTGACCTCAGACTCGCACAAAAAAAGGTCATGGCGCATGCAGTTTGGGCACGCAGCGGGTGCCGGACCATGACGAGACTTTGGGCAACGGTGCGCCACCGACGGGGGTCGGGCTGGCTTGCTGGTGCCTATTGTCCATGTCCTGCTCGACCCCCCCGTTATTGAGGTGAACCATGCTTTCCTCGTTTTCCGTCGCAGATTCCGTCGCTTTCCTCTCCACCACCGGCACCACCTTCGCCTTGATTTTCCTGGCGGAGATCGGTGACAAAACACAACTCGTCTGCATGACCCTGGCGGCCCGACATCGGGGATGGCCGGTATTTTTGGGAGCCACGTCGGCCTTTGTGCTGCTCAACGTGCTGGCGGTCGCCTTTGGAGCCGCCCTGGCCGCCTGGTTGCCCGCCAATGTCATGATCGGGATCGTGGCCGCGCTGTTCGCCCTGTTCGGGATTCAATCCCTGCGGGCCTCCGGGGGTGAGGAGGAAGAGGAGGAGGGGGAGCCCAAAAGCGGTCGCAGCATTCTGTTGAGCGCCTTCATGCTCATTTTTGTCGCCGAGTTGGGGGACAAGACCCAGATCGCGGTGGCCAGTCTGGCCGGGACCGCTCCCCCCGTCCCGGTCTGGGTGGGCGCGACCCTGGCGTTGGGTCTGTCCGCCGGTTTGGGCGTGGTGGCCGGTCGGCAGTTGCTGGCCCGCATTTCCATCCGTCTGCTGAACAAAATCAGCGGCATCTTCTTTCTGTCCCTGGCCGCCCTGGCCCTGACACGCTTGCAGTTCTAGCGGCGGCATCGATCGGGTCAACCGGGCGCACCCCCTCTGCGAGGCGGCCCGGTTGACCCCCCCCCGGACCCATCCCCTCGCATCCGAACCATGTCAGAACCAACAACTTTAATTATTGATCAGACAGTCCACATTGGGCATTGCTGAAGTTCATTCAATATTTCTGAGCAGTTATAAATGTTAATGAGATATTAACAATTTTGACTCCATCCATTTTGAGAATTTTCATTCTTAACGAAATTAATGGATTGACTTTCTTCTTTTGTTTCTGGTAAAATGGCAAAAAATTTTCAAACGTATCCGGATAAGCACCATGGACTCATCACCCATACCAGGGAGTTCCGCGACATGAAAAAAATGCTTTTGGCCTGTATGCTTGTCTTTGTGATGCTTGGTGGTTGCAGCAAAAGACCTCCGGAACACCAGGCGCACCCGGGCGTGGCGCCGATGATGCAGCAGATCAGCTATCAACAGACAAAATGCATCAATGCGGCCAAGAACAACATTTCCAGAAATCCCCTGATCGCATCTGCCGTCAACCTGCCTTTCCTCCTGGAGGCATACCCGACAGTCAAATTGCAGGATCTTCTCCAAGACGTGATCCACTCCATCCTGGATATAGATAAGCTCTCAATCCACAAAGAGACCCGCAAGGAACGGATCAAGGCCGCACTGGAGGGGGAAGCCGGGCAGTTCAAGGCGTGCCTGGAAGAAAAGGACCGCCTGAGTGCCCCCTTCAAAAATCTGGTCGCCTTTGCGCACACTGACAGCATCGCCAGGCAGTGCAAAAACATCTCGATCACGTTTCCCGATCT
>JADGCR010000105.1 GCA_015228895.1 Magnetococcales bacterium | reverse complement strand
GACGCAGCAGGTTGTTCACCTCCCCGATGGCGCGGGAGGTGGCGGTCTGGGTCAGGTGATCCCGGGCGAGCCAGCCGACGATCATGAGAGGCGCGGTCACCAGCGGGAGGAGCACCAGCAACAGCCAGGTCCGCAACCTGATCCCCGTTGGACATGTTTGTGTCTCTGACATCGGCTGGTGGCACCTTTTGGATCAGTTGAGCAGGCCGCGAAGGATTTCCTTGAAACGCCGGTCCACCCTGGGGGGTGGTTTGGCGAGAAACTCCGACCGGCCCAGAACGGCCTCGGAGGGATAGATCACCGGATCGTTCCTGTGTTCGGGTTTCAGCAGGGGTTCCGCCCCCTGGTTGACCGTGGCGTAATGGAGATGATGGGCCAGTTGGGCGGCGTTGTCCGGTTCGTGGAGAAAATCGATGAAGGCATAAGCCAACGTCTTGCGTCGGGAGCTTTCCAGCACCGCCAGGCAATCCACCCACAGGATGGTCCCCTCCTCCGGGACCACGTAGGCGATGTTGGGTTCGATCGCCTTGAGAGTGATGGCGTCGCCGTTGAAGAGCATGGCCAGCCACACCTCGCCGGTCACCAGACCGGAGCTTTGATCCAGGGAGGGGTAGCCGTAGGCCCGGACGAAGGGTTTTTGCGCCATCAGCATCGTCCGGGCCTGATCTATGGCGGTCTCGTCGTAATGGTTCCAGGAGTGTCCCAGCGCTTTCATGGCGGCGCCCAGCAGATCCGGGGACTCTTTTTCCATGACGATCCGTTTGCGCCACCTTTCCGGGGGCCGCAACAGCTCCTGCCAGCGGGTGACCCTGCCCCCCACCAGGTCGGTGCGATAACCGATGCCCAAGGTTCCCCAGAGCATGGGAACGGCATACTCCCGCAGGTAGGGATAGGCCTCGAACCAGCGGGGGGCGATGTGTTTGAGGTTGGGCATGGCATCCGGCTCCACCCTGGCCAGCCACTTGCGCTTGACATAGCTTTGCACCCGTTCCCCGCTGACCACGAAGAGGTCGAATCCCCGCCCCCCGGTCCGGGCGAGGAGTTCGTCCCTGGTTTCGTCGGTCTCGAAGTTGACCTCCTTGACATGGATGCCGGTGGTTTTCTCGAACCGTTGCAGCAGCTCCGGGTCCATGTACTCCGACCAGTTGAGCAGGACGATCTCCCGCTTCTCCTCCGCAGGCAGGGCGCGGGGCAGCAGACAACCGATCAACAGCAGGATCACAAATCGTTTGCGCACGGTCATGACCACCCTCCAGCGTCACTTTACATTTGATGTCGCCCAAACCATAGCAGAGTGCGAGACACCCTGCAAAGTTCATGGAGGGACCGGCGGGGTGGAACAGAACGGCGGGGCTGCGGGAAAACGACGCCGCCGGGACCGGGACCACTCTGGAAGCGGGCGATGCGGTCAGGCGTTGTGTTTCTCCAGAAGTTCCCAACGCTGATAGGCGCTGGCCAGTTCCTGTTCCAGGGCGGCCAGACGGGACTGGTCACGGGCAATCCGGTCGGGGTCCTGCCGATAATAGGAGGGATCGGCCAGCACGGCGTGGAGCTGCCGCTGTTCGTTCTCCAGGGAGTCGATGCGGGCCGGGAGGAGGTCCAGCTCCTGACGCTCCCGGAAGGACAATCGGGTGACCGGCTTCCTGGGTGGCGGCGGGGGCCGGGGAGCGGTCTTTCGGCCGGCGCTCCCCTCGACCACCGGAGGGGGGGGACGCTGGGCGAGCCAATCGTCATACCCCCCCGCGTACTCCCGGACGCGGCCCTCCCCGCCCTCGAAGACCAGAGTGCTGGTGACCACGTTGTTCAAGAAGGCGCGGTCATGGCTCACCAGCAGCAGGGTGCCGGCATACTGGACCAGCAACTCCTCCAGCAGCTCCAGGGTTTCAGCGTCCAGGTCGTTGGTGGGTTCGTCCATCACCAGGATATTGGAGGGCAGCAGAAAGAGTTTGGCCAACAGCAAACGATTGCGCTCCCCCCCCGACAGGACCCGCACCGGCGAGCGGGCGCGCTCCGGGGCGAAGAGAAAATCCTGCAAATAGCTGATGATGTGGCGGGTCTGCCCCCCGAAGGTCACATGGACCCGACCATTGGCCACATTGTCGGCCACGGTCTTCTCCTCCTCCAGTCCGGCCCGCAACTGGTCGAAATAGGCCACTTCCAGGTTGGTCCCCAGACTGAGGGTGCCGGATTGGGGGGCGAGGTTGCCCAACAGAAGATTCAACAGGGTGGTCTTGCCGCAACCGTTGGGACCGATGATCCCCACCTTGTCCCCCCGCTGGATGACCGTGGAGAAGTTCCTGACGTAGAAGATCCCGTCATAGGCGCAGGAGACCTCCTCGGCCACCATCACCAGTTTCCCGGAGCGCTCGGCGACTTCCGCCCGCATGTTGACCCGCCCTTCCCGCTCGCGACGGGCCTGACGTTCCAGACGCATCCTTTCCAGGGCGCGCACCCGCCCTTCGTTGCGGGTGCGTCGCGCCTTGATCCCCTGGCGGATCCAGGTCTCCTCCTGGGCCAGCCGCTTGTCGAACAGGGCGTTGCTGGTGGCTTCCGACTCCAGGGCGGCATCCTTGCGCTGCTGATAGGTGGCGAAATCCCCCGGCCAGTCGGTGAGTCGGCCCCGGTCCATCTCCAGAATCCGGGTGGCCAGATGACCCAGAAACATGCGGTCATGGGTGATGAACAACAAACCACCCCGATAACCCTTCAGGATCCCTTCCAACTGCTCGATGGAGGCCACATCCAGATGATTGGTGGGTTCGTCCAGCAGCAGCACGTCGGCCTGCTGCGCCAGGGCGCACGCCAGCAGCGTCCGGCGCTTCAGCCCCCCGGAGAGGGCCGCGAACTCCAGGTCCGGGTTCAATCCCAACAGGGCGAAAAGGTTCTCCAGCCGGGTGTGGGTCTCCCAGGCGTGGGCCGCGTCCATGGCCTCCTGCGCCACGCCCAGCCGTTCCACGCCCAGGTGGGTCGCCTGTCGATAGGCCAGCAGCACCTGACCCAGACGCCCCATCTCCCTGGTGGCGACCTCGAAGACCGTGCCCGCCGGATTGCCCGGCACCTCCTGTTCCAGGCTGGCGACGGTGATCCCCTTGGTCCGCACCACCTCCCCCTCGTCCGGTTGCAGCCGGCCGGCCAGAAGCCGCATGAGGGTGGACTTCCCGGAGCCGTTGCGTCCCACCAGACAGACCCGCTCCCCGCGATCCATGAAAAACCCGACCTCATCCAGGACCGCGGGGCCCCCGAAAGTCACCTTGACGCTGCGTGTGCCGATTAATGCCATGGCCTCGAAAAACCTGTTTCAAAAAGGGTTGCCAATCGGCTATGATACGCCAAGTGTGCGCCAGAGGAAATTTTTTTTGACCCCATGGGGCGCCGGGACGCCATTTTGGCTTTGCGAAGGCTCAGACATGCCCACTCTCGACGGTTTCCGATGTTTGACGCGCTGGACGAGGCAGACCTTTTTGTCCGCCGATGGATGAATGGATCATTCTGTTGCTGCTATCCCTCGCCCTGTTCTGGTATGCTGCCATGCGGGCCAGGGAGAACGCCCTGGCCGTGGTGCGACGCACCTGCGCGGAACTGGAGGCGGCCTGGCTGGACGACACCGTGAGCCTCACCTCCCTGGGACTCAAGCGGGATCACGAGGGCCACTGGCGCGTGCGGCGCATTTACGGGTTCCGTTACCTGGATGCCGGACATCAGATCCACGAGGGGGTGGTGATTCTGCTTGGGGATCAACTCCATACCCTGCTTCTGGACACCGGGCCAGACGAACCGCGACCAACGCGCGAACTGATTTGAGAGACAAGAACACGACCAAAGGGGGCGGTATGCGATTTTCATTCTGGGGCGAAAAAGTATCCTGGTTGAAGGGCTTTTTCCTGTTTTATCTCTTTTTCCTCGTGCTGTTCTTTGCGGCGGCACCGTTTCTGACCCTCTGGATGTACGCCCAGACCAGCCTGACCAAAAGCCTGCTGCCCCAACTGATCGGGTTTTGTCTCCAGGGGGGCTTTCTGGTGGTGGTGTTCGCCCTGTATGAAAAGCGTTCGGTCATCGACGCCCGCCGCAGCTGGAAATTCACCTTGCGCACCTTTCTCTCCCCCTTCGTGGACCGCTGCCTGCCGGAATGGAAATCCTCCAGAAGGGACGAGGCGCTGCTCCCCCCGCCGTCCACCCTGCAACTGGGAATCGATACCGTCCGCGCCCGGGGCCTGGACCAAAACCTCGCCAGGGAGCTGCATCTGATCGCGCAACGGAGCCTGATCTCCATGGAGTCCCTGTCCGTGGTGGCCGCCCAGATCGATCACGTCCATCTGACCACCTGGATGGCCATCATCCACCACACCAGGGCGATCTCCGTCTCCAAGACACAGGAGGAACAGGCCAAACTCGTCGTGCAACTGCTGGAAGATGTGAGCAGGTTCGACGAGTTGTACATCTTCTGAAGCGGGTCGGAGGGAGCGGCTTGGATATCGATACTCTGATGATGGGCGCGGTGGGCGCGGGCCTTCTGGCCGGACTGGCGGGGGTGTCGTTCTCCCTGCACAAACGCCTGGAACAGGCCCGAACCGCGTTGCGGGATCTGGCCCGCTCCCAGGAGGAACAGGTCCGGCAGCGCACCCGGGAGTTGTCCCTGGCACTGGAGCGGGCCGTGGCGGCCAATCAGGCCAAGAGCGATTTCCTGGCCACCGTGAGCCACGAAATCCGCACCCCGATGAACGTGGTCCTGGGCATGCTGGAACTGCTGCGGGAGGCCCCGTTGAATCATGACCGCCTGGAACAGGTGCGCCTGGCCTACGGTTCCGGCAAGACCCTGCTGGCCCTCATCGACAACATCCTGGATTTCTCCAAGATCGAGGCCGACCTGCTGACCCTGGATGAAGTGGATTTCGATCTGCGCAACCTGGTGGACGAGTCCGCCTTGATCCTGGCCACGCTGGCCCATGCCAAGGGGATCGAGCTGACCCCCTTTTTCCCCTATGGCATGCCCACGTCCGTTCGGGGGGATGTGAACCGTCTGCGCCAGATTTTCACCAATCTGCTGGGCAACGCCATCAAGTTCACCCCGGAAGGGGGCACGGTGGAACTGCACGGGGGTCCGACCGGCGCCGTGAACAGTCAGAAAACCGAGTATCTTTTCGAGGTGCGGGACAGCGGTCCGGGGGTTCCCATCCAGGAGCGGGAGAAGATCTTCGACCGCTTCATCCAGTCCGACATCCACCGCAGGCAGGGATACACCGGCACCGGCCTGGGACTGGCCATCAGTCGCCGTCTGGTGGAGATGATGGGCGGGGAGATCGGCGTGGATGTCAATCCCTACGCCCAGACCGGCAGCATCTTCCATTTCTCGGTGCAGTTGGCCAAACAACCCGTTTTCATGGCCCATCCCCCCAAGTCGGACCTGTTCCAGGGCGTGCGGGTGCTCGGGGTGGAGATCGACGGTCTGCAACGCACCTTTCTCGACGACGTGCTGACCCGGTTCGGCGCCCGGTTCAACTATGTGATCGAGGCGACGACGGCTCTCGACGCCCTGCGCCAGGCCAAAATCGATGGTCACCCCTACGATCTGGTGGTGCTCAATCAAAAACCGGGCCGCGACGCCCGCAACATTTGTCGTCAGTTGCGTTGCTCGAATGCGATTCCCCGGTTCATTCTCCTGACCGACCTGATGGACCAGGGCTGGGATCAGGCCGCGGAACTGCCCGGCATCTCCATCTGCCTGAAAAAGCCCATCAGCGCGGAGCGGTTGCGTTCCGCCATGGAGTGGGTGTTGCACACCCCGGAGGGAACCCCGGGACGACCCGTCTCACCTCAACATCCAACAGAGCGCCCCATCTCGATGCGTTACGACACCTGGATTCTGCTGGTGGACGACCATGCCGCCAACCTGACGGTCGCCAAGGGGATGCTGACACGCCTTGGTTGCGATCCCGCGCGGGTGGTGACCGCGGCGGATGGAAGGGAAGGAACCACCCGTTTCCAGGAAAAACCGTTCGGGCTGGTCTTCATGGATTGCCAGATGCCGGGCATGGACGGTTATCAGGCCAGCCGCCTGATCCGGGAGTGGGAGCAGCAACAGCGAAAGCCGCCGACGCCGATCGTGGCGTTCACCGCCAACGTCACCTCGGACAACCGGCAACAGGGCGAACGGGCCGGCATGAGCGCTTTTCTCGCCAAACCCGTGACACTGAGCGAACTGCAAACCGTGCTGGAACAGTTCCTGACCCCCGCGCCACCCCCCGGCCCGCCGGAACCGGCCACCCGGGAAGGGACCGGCGCGCCCCGGGAGGAACACGGCCCGTCAACCGATCTGGCCATTCTGACCCGGGCCATGGAGGCCATCGGCCTCCCGGAAGAGGATTTCCGGGATGTGGCCGGACTTCTGGCCAACCAGCTCCCGGAACTCCTGGAAAGCCTCAAGCGCAATTTGACCGAAGGGGATTACGAAACGGCCAAGGCCACCGCCCATGTGCTCAAGGGGAGCATGGCCAACACCATCTTTCCCCAGTTGCAACCCCACACACGGAGCTTGCACGAAACCATCAAGAGCCAATCCTGGCAGGAAGCCCTGGAGGTCCTGCAGCGGGTGCACACACACTTCACGCCCATACAAACCGCCCTGGAAAGCTTTTTGCGACTTCCACCACACACCCCGTAACGAAAACACGCCCTCCGATCCTCCGGAGGGCGTGCCGGTTCGAGAGCGCGGACGGCGCCGCTTCCCGTCGGAAAGCATCGGACTAGAAAAACAGCGTTCGCAGACCGTCCAGCACGACCCAGCCCGCCAGAAGCCACAGAGAGACCAACGCTCCGATCAGCGCCTTCTCCATCAGGAAGATGAACAGCCCGATGTGGCGTCCGGTTTCGACCGCCGCCTGCCTGCGGGCCACGGGAGGCGCGGTCTCGGTGAGCCGGTGGATCAGCGCCCACAGAAAGGCGCTCCAACGACCGACGATCCGCCCCGCGATCCGCCCGAAGTGGCTGGGACCAACGGGGCGATTCTTGGCAAGAAATGACCAACCTGTTGTTTCCGCAAGCATTCCGTTGATAAATGCAGGTGACATGTCGTTGCTCCCCAAAGTGGATGAACCTGTTGTATTCATCATGATGGCTTCACTATAGCAACAGCCGATCAAAAGGTCAAAAGAAAAATTTGACCATGCAATATTTTATTTATCCACAAAGGGGCCGCGCCCCGGACGGTGAGAAAGGTTGCGCACCACCGCGGGATTTGTGCTATGTTTGAAACTCTGTCATTGTGATTTGCTGCAAGCGAGCCAAAAGGAGCGCCATGCCTGTCATCGATCCGGTCTCTCTCGAAGATTGCATTGATTTCATTAATAAAAACAATCAGGACATCCGGGACGGCACCTATGATGTGAAGATCCGCACCGAATGGCTGTCCCAACTGCCCTTCGAGATGGTGCGCTTTCTGCTGGACCACTGCGTTTCCACCAGGAAGGTCGTGGGCAAGGTGATCAAGGGAACCGGTCAGGGGGCGGCCATCCTGGAGCGGTTGGGGCGGGACGACAACCAGGAGGTGCGCCAATGCGTGGCCGGCAACCCCTTCGCCCCGGCCCCGGTGCTGCTGGCCCTTGGAGACGACTACTTCGAGGAGGTGCGTCTGGCGTTGGCCAGGAATCCCGCCTTGCCCGAAGCCCTGCTCAACCAGATGTCCCAGGACAAATCGACCTATA
>JADGCR010000104.1 GCA_015228895.1 Magnetococcales bacterium | reverse complement strand
CTTGCCCGTGCCGTTGGGGCCGATCAGTCCCACCCGCTCGCCGGGATGGACCACCAGTTCGGCCTCGTCCAGGATGAGACGACCACCCAGATTTTTCGAGATTCTTTCTATTGTCAACAAGCAGAGGCTCCCTGGGTGAGCAATTCATTATTTTGTTCTAGACATAAACAAATGTTTGTGGCAAAATGGGTTGCCCATTGGATCGATAGCAAGACACTATACCTGAAATTGGCTGCAGTGAAAGGAATCGGATGGGGGTCACCGCTTTGGCGAATCGGGAGGGGGGTCCATGAAGATCGAAGATCTGGTGCAAACGGAGTTTCCCAGGGTCCGGAGTCGCGCTGAAATGTTCGCGGCGGCGCGGGGACTCTCCAGGAGTGGTTTCCTGGTGGTTTTCAAACAAGGGGTCTTCGCCGGGATTCTGACTGCCGGGGATGTGTCGGCAAAGCGGGGTATGGCCTTGGGACCGACGGTTCATCCCGGCGAGGATCTCAAGGGGGTGTTGGCCCGGCTGGCCCAGTGCGACCGTCCGGTCTTGCCGGTGATCGCGGGGGAGCGGTTTCTGGGGGTGGTGACCCGATCCCGTCTGGAGGCGGCGCTGGCGCAGCGGCCCGGGAAGGCGGGCAAGTCCGACGGTCAGACGCGCCAGGCGCTGCAACGGGAGAACCAGGCGTTGAGCGCGGAGGTGCGGGCGCTGAGACGCCTGGCGAGACGCAACGAGCGCATCGCCCTCTCCCGTCTGGCCATCAACTCCCTGTTGCAAACCGCCCTGGAGCCGATTTCTCTGGAGGAACAACTGCAAAAGGTGTTGGAGATCATCCTGGGGTTGCCGTGGTTGGCGGTGCAGTCCCGCGGATCGATTTTTCTGGCCAACGCCCGGACCCGCCGTCTGACTCTGGCGGTGCAGAAGGGATTGTCTTCCCAGCTGATCTCCCATTGCTCCACGGTGGAACCGGGATTTTGTCTCTGCGGGCGGGCCGCCCGGGACGGCGCGCTGGTGTTCGCCGACCGGGTGGGACCGGACCACGAGGTGCGTTACGAGGGGATGCAGCCCCATGGCCATTATTGCGTGCCGATTCTCTCCCGCGGGGTGTTGCTGGGGGTGTACAATCTCTATCTGAGCGCCGGCCATGTGCGGATCCCGGAGGAGGAGGAGTTCCTGGCGGCGGTCGCCAACACTCTGGCCGGACTCATCGAGCGCAAACAGGTGGAGGCGGCCCTGCACAAGGCCAAGGACGAGGCGGAGAGCGCCAATCGCGCCAAGACCGCCTTTCTGGCCAATGTCAGTCACGAGATCCGCACGCCGTTGAACGCCATCGTCGGTTTTTCCCGCATTCTGCTCAAGCATCAGAGCCAGATTTCCCCCCGTTTCCTGCGCTACCTGGAGAACATTCGCGTCAGCGGGGACAACCTCACCGAGATCATCAGCAATGTTCTGGATCTGGCGAAGATCGAGGCCGGCAAGATCGAACTGGACCAGGAGAATATCGACATTCAGTTGCTGGTGCAGAGTCTGTATCAAATCTCCAAGGATCGCGCCGCCGAGAAGGGGGTGTTGGTCAATTACAGCATCGACCCGGAGTTGCCGCGCATGGTGCATTCCGACCGGACGCGCATCAATCAGATCCTGATGAATCTGGTGGCCAACGCCATCAAGTTCACTTCCAGGGGCGAGGAGGTCGTCATTCGCGCCCGCCGGGAGGGTCGCAGCATGGTGTTCGAGGTGGAGGATCATGGCATCGGCATTCCCCAGGACCGTTTGAACGCCATTTTCGAGCCCTTCGAGCAGGCGGACAGCTCCACCACCAGGCGTCATGGCGGGACGGGATTGGGGCTTTCCATCGTCCGGAGTTTGACGACGATCCTGGAAGGGAGTGTCTCGGTGGAGAGCCGGGAGGGGGAGGGTTCCCGTTTCACGGTGCGACTGCCGTTGAATGAGGTGGCGCAGCCGTCGGGGCACGATCAGGCATCCAATTGGCGCAACTACCGTTTCGCCGCCAGTTCCAGGTTGTTGATGGTGGAAGACAACGCCATGAACCGGGAGATGCTGCTGGCCGTGCTGGAGGAGGTGGGGCTGACCGCCACCGTGGCCGAGGATGGCCGCAGCGGGCTGGAGATGGCGCAACGGTTGCGGCCGGACATCATCCTGATGGATCTCCACATGCCCATCATGGATGGTCTGACCGCCACGCGCCGCCTGAAGGAGAATCCGGACACGGCCCGCATTCCGGTGATCGGACTCTCCGCGGACGCCTTCGTGGAACGGGAAAACGAGGCCCGCGAGGCGGGGATCGACGCCTTTTTGACCAAACCCGTGGATCTGGCGCGACTGATTCCGATCCTGGCGGGTTATCTGGGGCATCAACGGGACCATGGGGGGGAGGGGACCGCGGAGGAGGGGCGACCGGAAATGCCGGAAGAGGTGTGGTTCGAAATGCGTCAGGGGTTGGCGGAGATCGCCAGTCTGCCCATTTTCGAGTCGGGCAGGATCGTGGGCTTGTGCGATGCTCTGGAGGCCAGGTGCGCCCCTTACGCATCCCCTTACGGGGAGATTCTGGGCCGGATCAGGGACGCGGTGTTTTCCAGGAACTCGAAACGCATCCCGGAAATCATCCAACCGGTCTTGGACAGTTGACTCTCATGGAAAGTTCCTGGATTCCGGCAAAAAAAAATATTTTCGAATATGGGAATTTTCTGATTGTCTAATGAAGCGCTTGCGGTTAAGATTGCGTCGATTCCGAAGGGTGAAATAATGGAATTTCCAAGCGCGTGGCAAGGCATTCGTGAACCATGCACAAGCATGCGCGCGGGGGGGGAGGGGCTCCGTTTTTTTCCATGTCGGCCTTGATACCGTTTCCTTCACGGCGTTTTTTTTTGAGGAGTGTGTGAATAATGAGTGGCAAACATGACAAGTCAAAGGAGATGGCGTTGCATACGCCCATGCTCAACGAGTTGGAAACCGGTCCATGGCCGAGTTTTTTCTCTGATCTGAAAGAATATTCGAAAAAGAAGCCGGTGGTTGCCCAACTTCTCAATCAGCTTGAGGAGTCGTACGAGAACAAGTGGAACTACTGGATTGGCAAGGTCCTCAACGCCCCCGGTTATGGTGGTGGCATCATCGCCCGTGTTTCCGAAAAGGCGGACAAGTATCCCGGTCTGGCCAATTTTCACACGGTGCGCGTGATCGAGCCTCCGGGTTGGGTCTACTCCACGGACTCCTTGCGCAATCTGGCGGATACCGCCGAGCGCAACGGGGCGGGTATTCTGCAATTTCATGGCATGAGCGGCGACATCCTGTTGCTGGGTTTCACGGACGAGGGTTCGTTGCAGTGCGTGGAAGACCTGATGCACGACGGATGGGACATCGGCGGTTCCGGCGCGGCCCTGCGCACCCTGCAATGCTGCGTGGGCGAGGCCCGTTGCGAGATGGCCTGCTACGACACGATGAAAGTCACCAAACATCTGACCGATACCTTCATCCACTATCTGCATCGTCCTGAGTTCGTCTACAAGTTCAAATTCAAGCTTTCGGGATGCGGCAACGACTGCTCCAACTCCATGGTCCGTTCCGACATGCCCATCATGGGTACCTGGCGTGGACCCATGCAGGTGGATCAGGAGAAGGTGGCGGAGTTCATCGACACCAAGGGTCTGGAGTATCTCATCGACAACGTGCTGACCCGTTGTCCCACCCGTTGCCTGTCGGTCAAAGGCAAGACCCTGCAAGTGGACAACGAGAACTGCGTCCGTTGCATGCACTGCATCAACGTCATGCATCACGCCCTCAAGCCCGGCAAGGACAAGGGCGTCACCATCCTGATCGGCGGACATCGCACCCTGAAGATCGGCGACACCATGGGTTCGGTTCTGGTGCCCTTCATGAAAATGGAGACCGACGAGGATCTGGACAACCTGATCGAGTTCGTCGAGCGGGTGTGGGAGTTCTGGAACGACAATGGCATGGATCACGAGCGCATCGGTGAGTTCATCGCCCGTATCGGCATGGGTACCTTCCTGAAGGGTGTGGGGATCGAACCGGATGCCCGGATGATCCGTCAGCCGCGCACCACCTCCTACATCAAATTCGAAGAGCTGGCCCCGTCCCGCTTCGATGGTGAGCTGACAAGAGACCCCCCGGTCTGGAATCGGGAAGCCGAATCTGTCGAGACCGCATAAATAAGGCCCTTATACACGGAAGAGAGGTTTGAGAAATATGAGCGATAAACCAATGGCCCCCCGGGATCAGGGCGCGCCGGATTATACCAAATACCTGCATCCACTCATGTCCAAGAACTACGGCGAATGGGTTTCCCACGACCGTCTGCGTCCCGGCGTGCTGGTGCATACCGCCAAGAGCGGGGACAAACTGTACACGGTGCGGGCCGGATCTCCCCGCACCATGAGCGCCGACACCGTGCGCAAGGTGTGTGCTATCGCCGACAAGTATTGTCAGGGACATTTGCGTTTCACCGCCCGTTCCAACATCGAGTTTCTGGTCGGGGAGAAGAACGATCTGGACGCCCTGATCCAGGCCGTCGAGAAGGATCTGGGTTGGCCTCTGGGTGGTACCGGTCCGTCGGTTTCCAACATTTCCCATACCCAGGGCTGGCTGCACTGCAACCTGCCGGGCAGCGACGCCGCGGGTTCCGTGAAGGCCCTGATGGACGACCTGATCGACGAATTCAAGAACGAGAATCTCCCCAACCGGGTGCACATCTCCTCCTCCTGCTGCCAGATCAACTGCGCCAGCCATGGGGACATCGCGGTGATCGTGCAGCATCATCATCCCCCGCGCATCAACCACGGCAACATGCAGATCTGCGAACTGCCCAAAGTGGTGGCCATCTGCCCGGCCGCCGCCATCCGTCCCGCTCTGGTCAACGGGGTGGAGTCCGTGGAAGTGGTCGAGGAGAAATGCATGTATTGTGGCGCCTGTCACGGTCAGTGTCCGAGCATGGAGATCCGTGACTCCGACACCGACACCCTCTCCATCTGGGTGGGTGGTAAAATGTCCAACGCCCGCAGCGCCCCCAGCTTCATGAAGCTGGCGGTCTGGGGTCTGCCCAACAATCCCCCCCGCTGGCCCGAAATTTCCGAAGCCGTCAAACGGATTCTGGCCGCCTACAAGGAGGGTGGCAAGCCCTGGGAGAGAATCGGCGAGTGGATCGATCGCATCGGTTGGCAGAAGTTTTTTGAAAAGACCGGCTTTCCATTCACCCGGTATCACATCGACGACGGCCCGGAGGCTCTTTCGAACCTCAATCGGTCCGCCATGGTCCGCCTCTGACAGCAAACAGTCAAAGCGCCTAACAAACCTGCCAGAGGGAACTTGACAGATGTCTTTACCTACAACGATATTGACCAAAGATTTCACTCGGGAAGACCTCGAACCCATGCTGCAAAAAGGGGTTGCGGAAGAGATCGTCGTCCGCAACGGGTCGAGCTGGAAGTGCCCGACTTACGTGCAACGTTTGCCCCCCTGCCGGGATGCCTGTCCCAGCAGCGAGGACATTCGTGGTTATCTCACCACCCTCGCCCAGGCCGACAAAGTCAAGATGTCCGTCGAGGATGCCCTGGACGAGGCGTGGTATCGGCTCACCGACACCAACCCCATGCCGGCCATTCATGGCCGGATCTGTCCCCATCCCTGCGAAACCGGGTGCAATCGCAAGCACCTGGAGGACGGGGCGGTGGCGATCAACAACATGGAACGGTTCGTCGGGGATCACGGCATCAGCCGCAAGCTGAAGCTCACCATGCTGACCAAGGAGAAGAAGCACCAGTCCGTGGCCGTCATCGGCTCCGGGCCTTCCGGACTCTCCTGCGCTTATCAATTGGCGCGTCGTGGTTATGAAGTGACCATTTACGAGGCGTTCGAAAAAGCGGGGGGCATGCTCCGTTATGGCATTCCCGACTACCGTTTGCCGCCCGCCGTCCTGGACGCGGAGATTCAGAACATTCTCGATCTGGGAGTGAAACTGAAATGCAACACCCGCGTGGGCAAGGATGTGCCTTTCAGCAAACTCAAGAAGAAATATGACGCCATCTACATCGCCATTGGAGCCCACAAGGGCAGCGTCATGAACCTGGAAGGGGAGAATTCGGCCAATGTCTTCACGGCGGCCAGTTTCCTGAACCGGGTCAACACCGGCGCCAAGGTGGAGATCGGTTCCCAGGTGGTGGTGGTGGGTGGTGGTGACAGCGCCATGGACGCGGCGCGCGTCTCCCTGCGTCTGCAGGCCGACATGGACCAGGCGGAAGTGGACGGCGACGAGGAAGCTTACGACAAAGCCAGAGTCGCCCTGGACGCCGCGGCCCGGGAAGAGGAAAACGCCATTTCCACCGAGAAGACCGCCGTGGATTCCGCCCGCATCGTGCGGCGGGTTTCCAAGTACTCCAAGGTGACCCTGCTCTATCGGCGCACCAAGGACGAGATGCCGGCCATCGCCAAGGATGTGGTGGAGGCCGAGCACGAGGGAATCGAATTCCAACTGCTTTCCACGCCGGTCGGTCTGGAGACCCAGGGGGGTCGGGTGGTGGCGGTGAAGTGCATCCGCATGGAGTTGGGCAAGCCGGACGCCTCCGGTCGGCGCAGCCCGGTGCCGATCGCCGGTTCCGAGTATTCGGTCCCCTGCGATACCCTGATCATGGGTATCGGTCAGGTTCCCGAACTGGAGGATGGCATGGAGGCCTTCGCCAACAAGTGGGGATGGATGGCGGCCAACAATATCCATCAGACCAGCGATCCCCAGGTGTTCGCCGGGGGTGACGTGCTGGGGCTGGGCATCTCCACCCGTTCGGTGGGTCATGGCCGGGTTGCGGCCCGCGCCATCGACGGTTTTCTCAAGGGCACGCCGTATCAATTGCCGCACAAGGGCAAGCCCATCAAGACCGATCAGATGCGCATGAACTTCTACAAGTCGGCCCCCCGCAACGAGGAGCAGTCCCTCGCCGTGGAGGAGGCGATCAAGGGTTTCAAGGAGACCACCCAGACCATCACCACCGCCCAGGCTCTGGCCGAGTCGAAGCGGTGCATGAGCTGCGGTCTCTGTTTCGCCTGTGACCAGTGCCGGATCTTCTGTCCCCGGGAGGCGATCCACAAGGATATGAAGAATCCCAAGGGCAAGGTGATGTTCACCGACTACACCCGTTGCAACGGCTGCCATGTTTGTCACCTGGCCTGTCCGTGCGGATACATCCAGATGGGCATGGGTCTGTAACAAAGCTCCGGCATTTCGTTTCACCGCAGTCCCGCCGCCGTTTCCCTCCTCTGGGAAACGGCGGTTTTTTCTGCCTGGAACTCTCGCGGCGAGTTCCACTTCACAGGAGCAACAGTGTTGCAGCGTTGCTCACGATCCAGGGATGTCTACCAATTCGCATTCACAGGAGTAACCGCGTTGGCTGCGTCGCTCACGCCTCGCCGAACTGGTTTGTACTGTCTCGTCGCTCACGCCTTGCCGCTTTGTTCCTCCGTCGATTGCAAACTGGGGTTGTTCCAATTCAGATCAAGAATGCAATAATTATTATCTCCGACGCAAACCATTACGGGTCCAGGGAGGTTACCTCCCTGGCGGGGGCGGGGCAGCGCCCCGCGAATTTGTCTTTGATTTTGGCGCGCTTTTACAAAAGCGGATTGCGCCAGCAATCCGCTTAAGCGCCCAACAGCCCGCCGCAGGCGGTGCCTTTCCGGGAACCATTCCTCCATGGCCGCAATCGCAACCCCGCTGGGTCCATTATGG
>JADGCR010000103.1 GCA_015228895.1 Magnetococcales bacterium | reverse complement strand
ATGGTTCGTGATGCGCTCAGCAGTTGGCGAATCCTGGTGTGCGTGGATGGGTTGGCCGCTTATGTGACCGCTTTCGTGCGGGTGTTCCGTCGTGTTGCGCGTAATGGTTCAGCGCGGTCGGCCACGACTCGTCGATGCACAACCTCTATTTCTGTTGACATCTTTCCGGATATGGTGGAATTTGATGGCAAATTGATGAGGGTGTATGCTGCGCTGCAAGGTCGGGGATCGAACATCGGACTAAGGAAGCACATATGACCAACAAGACAGAACCTGGCGTCGCATTCCTGCAGGCGGCCATCAACGCGGTTTCCGTCATTCTCCCCTGCAAAAACGAGGAAAACGCCATCCAGTTGACCATCGCGGGCATCCACCAGGCCCTGCGGATCACGGAACTGGATTACGAAATCATTGTGGTGGACGACGGCTCCACGGACCAGACCCAGGAACGCGCTCTGGCCGCCGGAGCGCGGGTGCTGGTGCATGAAATCAACATGGGATATGGCAACGCCATCATGGATGGGATCAAGGTCGCCCGGTATCCGGTCGTCGCCATCCTGGACGCGGATGGCACCTACGACCCAGCCGTGCTGCCCACCATGATCGCCGCCCTCTCCCGGCACGACATGGTGGTGGGACAGAGACAATGGACCCCGGACAATACCTCCATGACTGGCCGGATCATGCGCAAATCCCTGTATTATATCATCTATATGCTGTCCGGCATATCGGCGCCGGACTTCAACAGCGGCTACCGGGTATTCCACAAATACAATATTCTGGACTATCGCAGTCTGCTGTGTCCCACTTTTTCGTTTACCACCTCCCTGACGGTGCTCTTTCTCCAGAAACCGTACAGCGTGTTCTTCATGCCGATCACCTACTCAAAACGGATCGGTCGTTCCAAGGTGCATTATATCAAAGACGCCCTGCGCACCTTTTCCTATGTGGTCGCCATCTCCTCCGTGCTGCGCCCCTTCCGCATCAACCTGATCATCGTGGCGGCCGCCTTCCTGACCAACCTGCTGATCCTGCTGGTCTCTTTCATCCTCCCGATGGGCATGACCACCCAGACCGGACTGCATCTCCTGGTTTCTCTCCCGCTCCTGATCGTCACCATCTCGCTGGACACCTTCGTCAACTCCCAGGTGTACAAAAATCAGGTGAATCATCGAGCGAACCCCACGTTGCCATGAATATCGTTCTTTACTACCCGCGCCTTGGCATGTCCGGCTCGCTGGTGACCCACCTGCCGTTGAGTCTGCTGTACGCCGCCATCGACGCCATGCAGGCGGGGTTCGAGATTCGCATCGTGGACGCCCGCCTGAACCCGAAACAGTGGCGGGAATCCCTGCTGTCCCGCATCGACCCGGACACCCTGCTCATCGGCATCAGCGTCATGAGCGGCACCCCGATCACCAACGCGCTGGAGGTTTCCCGCTGGAGCAAGGCCCGGTTCCCCCATCTTCCGGTAGTCTGGGGCGGTCCCCATGCCACCTTCAATGGCCGGGAGATCCTGCTGGACGAGGCCAGCGTCGATTTCTCCGTCTCCGGCTATGGTTCCGCACCTCTGGCCGCCTTGTGCAAACATTTGCGCCGCGACGCCGACGCCCCGCCCCTGACCGCCATCGCCGGACTGAATTACCGCGTGGACGCGGAGGTACTGGCCAATCCCGCAAGCCAACAGTTCGAATTCGTGGATTTCCGTTTGATCCCGTATCACCTGCTTGAAAACCATTTCGATCAATATGGCCAATTCAACAACGAGGAACGGGTCTTTCCCCTGTACAGCGCCATGGGATGTCCCTATCAATGCACCTTCTGCTCCTCCCCCGCCCAGTACAAGGAGATGCGGCGCAAATACGAAATCTACTCCCATCTCGATGTGGTGGACCACATCGAACTGGTACACCAGAAATTCGGCGCGACCTATATCTACTTCATCGATGACGACTCCTTCGTCCGTCTGAGCCATGTGGAACAGATCATCGACGAAATCAAACGCCGCGGCATCAAGGTGACGCTGGGCTTTCGCGGGGCGCGCGTCAACGAAATCAAGAAAATGAGCGACGCCTTCCTGGACAAGCTGGTCGCGACCGGCACGGACATCATGCATATCGGCGCTGAATCCGGTTCGCAACCCACCCTGGATCTGATCAAGAAGAATTGCACCGTGGAGGACATCATCGAGATCAACCAGAAGATGGCGCGCCACCCGGAGATCAAATGCGGCTACAACTGGATCATGGGACTGCCGGGGGAGACCATGGAGGACCTGCGCGCCACCCGCGTCCTGATGCTGCGCATACTGCGGGACAACCCCTCGGCCATGATCTTTTCGCCCAACCTGTTTCGCCCGCTGCCCCATACGGAACTGTACGTCTTGGCCAGGCAACAGGGTTATCAACCCCCTGCGGGCGCCAGCGACTGGGCCGAAGTGGAAAACAACGTGGAATCCAGCCAAACCAATCGCCTGCCCTGGTGCACCCCGGAGATGATCCGACAGATCGAAATGCTGCAAATCTGCACCAACTTCATCGACAACAAGATCTTCAAGATCAATCTGGGCAACACCATGAAATTCAGGATTCTGCGTCTGCTGGCCAGACTCTACACCCCACTGGCGTGGCTGCGGATGCGCACGGGTTTCTCCGGCATGCTGTTTGAAAAAAAAATCCTGCAACTGGTCGCCCGCGTGGGTTGGTGAAATGACGAAACATTCGGAATGGCACGCGCAGTGGTCCATGTTTCAGGATGAGGAACTCTTTTTGTTCCAGGAGTGGATTCGACCCGTCACCCTGGAGGAGCTGCGGGACCGGGATATCCTGGAAGGGGGGTGCGGCGGGGGACAGCACACCCGCATGATGGCGGACGTGGCCCGTCGGGTGACGGCGGTGGACCTGAACACCACGGATCTGGCGCGCTGGCGCAACCAGGACCTCGACAATGTGGTGTTTGTGGAAGAGGATCTGGCCACCATGCGGTTGCATCGGCAATTCGAGGTGGTGGTCTGCATCGGGGTGATCCATCACACCGACGACCCGGATCGGACCTTCGAGAACCTCTACGCCCACTTGCAGCCAGGCGGCCGCATGATCATCTGGACCTACAGCGCGGAGGGCAATGGCTTGGTGCGGTTCGTGGTCGAACCGCTGCGCAAGCTGTTTTTCCGGTTTCTGCCCCGCTCCTGGCTGCGTGGGGTCGCCGCGTCGATCACCGCCCTGCTGTATCTGCCGGTCCACACGGTCTATCGTCTGCCGTTCTTGAGAAAACTGCCATATTATGAATATTTTGCCAATTTCAGAAAATTGGGCTTCACCCGCAACACCCTGAATGTTTTCGACAAGTTCAACGCGCCTCAGACCCGTTTCACCACCCGCGCCACCTGTGACCGGTGGTTCAACGCGGACCGGTTCGAGGCGGACTCCATCTCGGTGCGCACCTACTGCGGGGTGAGCTACTCCTTGGTGGGCGTTAAACGCCGGGAGCGGATCTGACGCTGCCAGTTGATGAACTGGAGTATCCCCAACAGAACAAACCCCGCGTTGACCCGCCCCCGTTGGTGTTCCTCCCAGAGTTGTCCCACCGCGTCCCAACGCAACCAGCCAGGAACATGCCCGCGCGCCCACTCCAGATGTTGCCGGAACACGGTGGCCATAGGGCCGCCGTCCTGCCTGAACCAGGCTTCCACCGGCGGCAGAAAGCCGGCCTTGGGCCGCTGCAAATGTCCGGGAGGCACCTGGCCGGCGAGCATTTCCCGCAACAGGCGTTTGCCTTTCCCACGATACCACTTGGCCTGATCCGGCAACTGAAAACAGAAGGTCACCAGGTGCCGATTGAGCAGGGGGACGCGCACTTCCAGGCCGTTGGCCATGCTCATGCGATCCACCTTGGCCAACACGCTGGGCAGAAAATGATGCAAATCGGCATACTGGCAAGCGGTCAAGATGGAGCGCTCCGCGGGTACGGGGCGCATCTTGAGGACATACTCCCCGATCGGATCCGCCCCGGCCACCGCGCGCAGGAAATCCGGCTCATACAAACGCTGTTTGAGCCGATCCGAAAAAATGCGCCTGAATGAGGCGTGATCGCGACGGGGGCCCGCCTCCGCCGCGGTCAGCAGTCGTTCCACGATCAGACCCGGACTGTAGCGGTGCTGGTCCGCGGGCAGATGCTCCGCCACCCGGAGCATCCCGCGCCGCAACCCCCTGGGAATACGACGCAGCCAGGGGGTCCAACGCCCCGCCCTGTAGGTATCATAACCGGCCAGCAACTCGTCGCCGCCGTCCCCGGAAAGAATGACCGTCACCTGCTGTCGGGAGAAACGGGCCAACTGAAAGGTGGGAAAACAGGAGGCGTCCGCCATGAGTTCCCGCATGGCCCCCAAAGTGCTCGTGACCTCCTCTTCCGACCAGGCGAACCAGGCTGTCCGCAGGGGAAGCCCGAGATGTTCCGCAAAGGCCGTGGCGGCGGGGAGTTCGTTGAAATTGGCCTGCCCGAAACCCAGGGAGAAGGCCGTCGGCAGTTGCCCGCTGGCGTGGGCGCTCAAGGCCACGGCCGTGGAGTCGAGGCCCCCGGAAAGAAACAGTCCCAGCGGGGCGTCCGCAACCATTTGACCCGCGACGGCTTGCCGCACCAGGGACTGACACTCCTCCACCAGGCTCTCCCGCCAGGGCAGCGGCTCCGGTTGACAGGCCAGTTGCCAATAGCGGACCATCTTCTCCCCTTGCGCCGAGACTTGCAGGTAATGCCCGGGCTCCAGTTGCCGCACCCCCCGCAACCCGGTACCCGGCGCGGGAATGTAATTGAAGGTGAAATAAGCGTCCAGGTCCACGGCATCCGGTTCCGGGAACGGCATGACGGGACCAAACAGGGCCAGAGGTTCCGAGGCAAAGGCGATCACACCCCGACCGCGCCAAAAAAACAGGGGCTTGACCCCAAGGTGGTCCCGCACCAGAAACAACCGCCGTTGGCGGCGGTCGAACAGCGCGAAGGCGAAGATGCCATCCAGCCTGTCCAGCGAGGCCGCGCCCCACTCCACCCAGGCCGCCAGCAACACTTCCGTGTCGGTCCGGGTTGTGAAAACATGTCCCCGTTGCACCAGTTCACTCCGCAACGACCGAAAATTGTAGATCTCTCCATTGAAACAAAGGATGTAGTCGCCATCATGCGACGACATGGGTTGATTGCCGGCGGAGGAGAGATCGAGGACCGCCAGGCGGGTATGGCCGAAAAACAGACCTGGCTCCACATGCTTCCCCCAACCATCCGGCCCACGATGACCCAGCAGAGCCACCATGGCGTCCAAACCTTCCGGAGACCACACCGCGTCCGGACTGGAAACCGAAAACAGACCTACGATACCGCACACGGGCCGCCTGCCTTCTCAAGCATCTCCATCATTTGGCGCCGTCCAACCGGCAGAGCAACAACTCCGGCACCGTTCTGCCGCCATTTTGCAGGACGCAATGGCGACGCGGATCCCTTTGCCGCACGGCGTTCATCACCTTCCGGGCATGATAGGCCAGGATCACGATTTCCGGCGCATCTCCGAGGCGGCCGAGGTCGCCGGGATACAGGCGTTCCCGATCTTCCATGTCGTGCAGCATCAGCAGCAGACGCAAGGTGTACTTGTCCCCTTGCATGCCGGATGAGGTGATGGGATTGAAAACAACGCGCGGCATGTTGGCGGGATAATCGCGCACCAGGGAGGCGAAAACCTCCCTGGGACGAAAGAAACCATCGGCAAACGGCATGAAACGCTCCTCCGCGCCATCCACACCATTGTGCTCCAGCAGTTGGGCGTGCGCCAGCCGGTCCAGATACGCCATGCCTCCGGCATACATGCCACCCACGAAAAAAAGCAGAACCGCGCCTTGCGCCCGTCGGGAGAGTTGCCGGGACGCCAGGGGATGGCCGAGCAGATTGCCCAGAATCAACACCCAGCCCACATATCCCGCCATGAAATAACGGAGGACCGGTTCATCGCCCCGCATGCAGGAGAGCAGGAAGGGACCGAACATGACCGTGAGCAGCACGACGTACACCCGTCGAACCCCCACCCCTCCCGCGGGCCTGGGGGCCACCGGCCGGCGTTCGCCCCGGAGAAGCAGAGTCATCCCGACCAGCGCCAGCCCGGCCATGGGGAGCCATCTGAACACAAAAAACTGGCTGGCGGATTGCAGCAGAACCGGCGCGGCGGTACCGGCAAACAGACCCTTGCTGCCGGTTCCACGGGCGTGCAGCAAGCTTTCCGGGCCATAGTAGGACATGCCTGGAACGTACAGACAGATGGCGAACGCCGTTCCCAACACCAGCCACGCGCCAAGCACCAAATAACGATGCCCCGACAACCATGAGGCGTTCCATCTCCATGGAGTGCAGGCCAGGAGGAAATTGGACAACCAGTTGCGCCATCCCCCCGCTTTCCGATCCTCAAGCCCGTGCAGAACCAGCACCAGCATGCCCAGGGAGAGGATGATGTAGACATTGGAGATCACCGAATACATCAGCAACCCGGAAAGCAACCCGACCGCCATGGCGGCCACCGCTCCCGGTCGGTCCAGACAGGCCAGGAACGCATGCACGAGCAGGGCGGTCAACATCAACGAAACGCTGTAGCTCCGCAGCACATAGGCCTGATCCATGACCACCGGGGTCGAGGCCAGAATGACCACCGCGACCACCCCGGCCTGCCAGGAAAAAAAACGACTGGCTGTGCGGCAAACCGTCCAGAAAGTGACGAAGAAAAAAACAATGGGGAAAAAACGGGCCACTTCCAGGTGGATCAGCGCCTCCTGCCACCGCTCGACGCCCCACAGTTTGAAGGCCAGAAAATTCACCCGGTACTGTAAATTGTGACCCAGCAGACCCGGATCCACCAGATGTCCCTTGAAATCCAGGAACGTATTGTGCCACAGGGACCACGCCTCCTCCCAGGTCGTCTCCATGAACAATCCGACGCCGAACTCGGCGACGAAGAACGGGAGAACCCCGATCAGAAGGGCGAGCGCCATGGAAAACGGGAAGGCTCCGGGAAGGCTTCGGGACGCTCCCGCCGCCTCGGTCCCGGTCATGGGTTCATCGTGCACCGCCATTCCCCCTCCTTGGCGACCAGAGTTCGCGCAGGCCGCTCAAAACATCCACCAGGCGCGCCTTGACGGGTTGCACATCGGCCCGCCACCAGACACACGGCTCGAACAGACCACCAAAACGGGACTTGAAGGTAAAAATGCCCGCCAGACGTGGATCTTCGGTTTCCAGACGCGCCCCGCCCAGATCGTAGGCCCCGACACCCATGGAGCGCAAACGCAACATGACTTCCCAATGCAGCAGGTGGGCGGCTCCGGACGGAGCGCCCACGGACCGTCCGCCGTGCAGATAGTACCCCCTTGCGGCATCGTGGGGAATCATCAGGGCGGCGACGAGTTCCCCCGCGTTCACGGCCCCGACCGTCAACACCCGTCCCTGCAGATGGTGGAGCAGGGTCCGCAGGTAGGGGACGGAAAATTGGGTTTTTTTTCCACCCAAGGCGTAGGTCTCCTCCAGCAACGGATGAAAACGGGTGGCATCCCAATGCCAAACGACCTCGACCCCCGCTTTTTTCGCCTTGCTGATCTGCCGTCGGTGATGGGGATGCAGCCCGGACCACAACGCCTCGGGCGTCGCGGCGAGGGGGACCAGATAGGTTCCGAACGGCATGGAGACTTCCGCCGGGGGTGGCAGACCGCTCTCCGGCCAGCGG
>JADGCR010000102.1 GCA_015228895.1 Magnetococcales bacterium | reverse complement strand
GCTGGTCTCGTCCAGTTCGTTTCTCATCCCGCCCACCGCGGACTCGATCACCGCCTTTTTGGTCAGGGAGTATGAAAAAAGGGTACTCGCCAGCAAAGCCAGCATCAGGATGCCGGAAAAAATCAGGATCAGTCGATTTTGGATACTCATTCAATCCATTCCTCGCAACCATGCCAACCAAGAGAAGATCGCGACAATCTAGCATGGTCCGGAGTCCCAATGCCAGCGAAACCGACCCGCCTGACCTGTACGCGCCTACTTGAAGGACTGCACCAGGGAACCGACCACCAACGACCAGCCGTCCACCAACACGAACAGGATCAGCTTGACCGGCATCGAGATGACCAAAGGCGGGAGCATCATCATACCCATGGACATGACGACACTGGCCACCACCATGTCGATGATCAAAAAGGGGAGATAGATCATGAAGCCGATCTGGAAGGCGGTTTTGAGTTCCGAGATCATGAAGGCGGGCACCAGGAGCCGCAACGGCGTGTCCGCCGGACTGGGAGCCTGCTTGATGCCGGCCAGACGCATGAAAAGTTCCAGATCCTTGGCCCGGGTCTGGCGCAACATGAAACTGCGCAACGGGGTCACGGCCCGATCCATGGCGGTGCCTTCGTCGATGGTCTTGGCGAGGTAGGGTTGTATGGCGTCCTGGTTGACCCGGTCGAAGACCGGCCCCATGACGAAAAAGGTGACGAACAGGGCCAGGGAGATCAACACCTGGTTGGGGGGCTGTCCCTGGAGGCCGATGGCCTGGCGGACAAAGGACATCACCACGATCACCCGGGTGAACGAGGTGACCATGATCAGCAGGGCGGGAGCCAGCGAAAAGAGGGTCATGAACGCCAGGATCTGGAGTCCGACCCCCACCTGTTCCGGATCGGCGGCGCCCGCGGCCTCCCCTGTGGACAGCTTCATTCCCGGCAGGGCGATGCTCGCGGCCTCGACCAGCCGGGGCCAAAGCCAAAAAGCGGCGACCACCAGAGGGATCACCGCCCAGGCCAGCACCCGGCTCCAGTTCACGGGTGGCCTCACTGGGGGGACTCCTTGGCCGGGAGCAGATCCTCCGGACGCATCTCCGCCAGCAGGGTCACCCGATCCCTGGAGACACCCAGCAGCCAGGCCCTGCTCCCCACCCGGATCAGGCGCACCCCGACGCCAGGAGAAAAATTGCGTCCGTCCTCGATGCGGATCGGTCCGCCCCCGCCCATTTGCGGGACATACTTGCGTCCCAGGCGCACGGCCAGAACGCCCAGGAACATGAGCAGCAACAAAAATCCGACCACCCGCACCCCATCCCCCATGAGATCCACGGGAGGGGCCACGGTTTCCTGCGCCCAGAGGGTGGAGGGAGCCGGGAGGAGGGTGAACAGCGTCGCGATTGACCTCATCGGCGCAGGTTCTCCAGACGCTCCGACAGGGAGACGATGTCGGTGATGCGCACCCCCAGCTTGTCCTTGATCATCACCACTTCACCATAGGCCAGCAACCGGTTGTTGACGTGGATCTCCAGGGGTTCGTCCGCCTCCTTCTCCATTTCGATCAGGGCGCCCTTGTTCAGCTTCAGCAGATCGCGGATCTGCATGCGCACCTGGCCGAGACGCACCGACACCTCCAGTGGCACGTCCATGAGGAGTTCCATGTTCTTGGGCATGCCCCCCGCATCCATGCCACCGCCGGAGGAGGAGGCCGGCTTGCCACCCATTTCCAGCTCTTTGAGAATATCGGGATCCAACAGGGCATCCGGCCCGCCACCCATCAAATCATCTCCACTCATCATCCGCTCCCCAAATCACTTGTCGATTGGCAACGCCTGTGTGATGCGTATCGCCCGTTTGCCGTCCACGATCCCGGCCAGCCCCTTGTACTTGGGCTTGCCTTCCACCTCCACTTCCATCTCTTCCGAGAGGTCATGGCTCAAAGGCAACACATCCCCCACCTGCAGGTGCAACATCTCCCGCACCGACATGCGCTCCTTGGAGACCACCGGAGAGACCTGCAACGTGACCTGTCCCAGTTGATGGTACAAAGACTCGATCCAGGCCGAGGAGCCTTCCACCAGGTCTTTCTGCTGGAACCCCACCTTCAGTTGCTGCTTGAACAGCTCCAGGATGACCGAAGGGTAGCAGATGGTCAGAGTCCCCTCCGTGTCCCCCACCTCCACCGCGAAGGAGATGAGAAAAACCGTCTCGTCCAGGGGCATCACGGCGGCGAACTGGGGCTGGTTCTCCCAACGGGTCAGGACCAGTTTGAAGGAATTATCCAATTTTTTCCAGGAAAGTTCAATCTGTTCCCGCGTCACATCCATGATGCGGTCGATGACCTTCATTTCAAACGGCGAGAAGTTCCGGAACGGTCGTTCCGACTCCCCGGTTCCGCCAAAGAAGCCCTCCAGGATGTGATACATCACCTCCCCGTCGATGGCCAGCAGGCTCATGGACTGGGAGGGTTCCACCCGCAGGATGTTGATGAAGATCGGCGGGTCCATGCCATGGAGAAAGCGCCCGAAGATCTGGTTGGTGGTGGACTTGGGCTGGACATGCACCTCCCGCCCCACCTTCTGGGTCAGCTTGAAGGAGAGTTGGGAGGCCAGATGCTCGTTGATCAGGTCCAGACCGGGCAGGGCGCCTACCCGGATCGCCGTCTTCTGACCGAAAAAGAAGGAGGTGACCTTTTTCTCTTCCTTGGCGGCGGGTTCCTCGTCGCCGCCACCCAGGTCGAGGGAGCCCTCGTCCAGCCCCGCCATCAGGGCGTCAATCTCATCAGTGGAAAGAATCTGGGTCATCTTGGTTTCCAGTCGGGAATCAACCGCTATTTTATTGAATGACGAATTCCGTGAAATAGACCCGCGTGATGGAGCCGTTGACCAGCAGCGCGTTGATCCTGGCCAGCAGTTCCTCCCGCAAGCGGAACTTCCCTTCCAGGGCCTGCAGCTCCTTGGAGGTCTTGGAGGTCAGAAGCGCCAGGATGATGTCCTGCAACTGGGCCTTGCGCCGTTCCAGTTCCTGTTCCAGAGGGGATTTTTCCGGTGCTGCGGGCGCGCCGCCATGGCCACCCCCTTCCGCCTTTTTCTCCTCCTTGCCATCCCCCTTCTTGCCCCCGCCGTCATCCATCTCCAACTGGATGGTGGTCTTGAGATAACGGTTGCCCTTCGGCTCGTTCAGGTTGACCACGAACGGGTCCAGCTTGAACATGCCACCCACCATCTCTTCGGGTTTCTTGGATTTCTGTTCCGCGGTCGGCTCCAGTTTCTCGGCTTCGGCTCCCTGCTTCTGGCTCATGGAGGAGCCGGCCATATAGCCGCCACCCACCCCCAACAACAAGGCGATCACCGGAAGAATGATCTTCATCATCCCTCCGCCACCGCCACCTCCGCCTTCCTGCTCCGCATCTTCCGCCATAGCGCCCTTCCTTTATTTTTGTCTTTGTGTTCAAGGTCGGTTCAAGTTAACAAACTGTGGTGCCCCCGCACAACGCCTGATGGGCTGTTTTTCATCGTTTGAGCGAAATCAGCTCCTCAAGCATGCCATCCGACACGGAAACGATGCGCGAGTTGGCCTGGAATCCACGTTGCGTGGTGATCATGCGGACGAATTCCGCCGACATGTCCACATTGGACTGCTCCAGCGAGTTGGAGACCAGGCTCCCCAGGCGACCGCTCTGGGCCACGCCCACGCGGGGCAGTCCCGAAGCCACGGTCTCCTTGTACATATTGGATCCGGTCTGCTCCAGCGCCCCCTCGTCGTTGAAATCCACCAGGGCGATCTGATAGAGCTTTTTCACCTGGCCGTTGGTGTAGCTCCCGGAGAGCTCGCCATCCGCGTTCACGGCCAGTTTATCCAGAAAGCCAGATGTATAACCATTCTGGGAGAGTTGCAAGGTGGCGAATCCGCTGGACATCTGAATGCATCCCCCAGAGCCGGTATTGGTGCTGCTCTCCGCGGTCGCGGTGCCTGCGCCGTACACCAGATCGAGGGTTTTCTTGGAAAAGTCGTTGGTGGAGTCGGAGAGGGCATTCAACGCGTCGCCGAAATCGAAGAGAATCTCCTGGGGTTCGGCCCCGCTGAAACTGAACTTCAACGGCACCGACCCTTCGCTGTAGAGTTTGCCCATGGTGTTGAACTTCAGTTGGCCCACCGTGTAACCCGCCCCGGTGGGTTTGGTCTTGACGTTGGCCGCGGTCTGGTCGATGGCCGTCAACACCCCGTTCCCCGCCTCGTCCGTCACCGCGTGCCACTCCCAGGTATTGTCGTCCCCGGCCACCGCGTTGGTCAGCTTGCGGAACTGGACCTCCACGTTGTGTCCCTTGCCCTTGGAGTCGATCACCCGCAGCGAGGTGGAGAAATCATAGGTGGACGGATCGGTCGGGCTGTAAACCGTGGTCGCGGCCTTGGCCACGGTGTTGGAGTCCAGATTGACCCCGACGATGGCCTTGCTGGTGGGCATGGGATCGGTGTTGATGAACTTGGAGAGGTTGACCGACTTGGTGCCACCCGCCACCTGCAGGCCGTCGATATCCAGTTCCCAGCCCTGGATGACCTGACCGCCGGAATTCACCAGATCCCCCTTGAGATCCCGTTTGAAAGAGCCGGCGCGGGTATAGAAGGTATCCATGGGACGCCCGGAGACATCCAGCTTGGAGGTCAACGCGGGATCCTTCACCATGAAGAACCCCTTGCCGTCGATGGACAGATCCGTGACGTTGGAGGTGGTGATGAACGCCCCCTGGGACATGTTCTGCTCGACGGCCGCCAGCCCGACACCGGTGCCGACCTGATTTTCCCCCCCCGACCGGCTGGAACCCACACTTTGAATCAACACATCCTCGAACGAGGAGGTGCTGGCCTTGAACGCCGTGGTATTGGCGTTGGCCAGGTTGTTGCCAATCACGGTCATGGCCTCACCAAAATGGATCAAGGCGCTAGAACCCGCAAACATCGCTTGCATAATGGACATAATGCTCTCCGTCGGCAATGGACCAGAAAAAAAAACGCGTTAATTCACCGATACCTGTTCCACCTGGCGCACATCCGCCAGGTTGACACGCCGGCCGTTCAGCTCGATGGTCACACCGGATGTGCCATTGATCACCGCCTTCACCTGACCCGACTCCATGGTGGGGACCGCGACCTGATTGCCCTCCGCGTCCTGCATGGTGACGGAAAACTGATAGGTGCCATCCGCCAGTTCCGGGTCGTTGATCGTCATGGATTGATCCCCCTGGCCAAAACTTTGACCGGAGATGGTTTTGGCCAGTCGTCCCGTCTCGTCGTAGAGATTGATCGACACCCCGCCGGCCGCGGGCATGTCGAAGCGCACCTTGCCGCTCCCGTTCTCCATGACCGTGTGATCCCCCTGGATCACCGCCACCTTGCCGATGTAGGAGACGGCCTGATTCATCTGGCTCACATTCTGGGAGTTGAGCAGTTTCTCCAGCAACTCGTTGCTTTTCTGCTGTTCCCCGAGGCCGGTGAACTGGGCCATCTGACTGGTGAACTCGGTGTTCTGCACCGGCTCCAGGGGATCCTGGTACTGCAACTGCGCGGTCAGCAGTTTCAGGAAATCCATCCGCAATTGTTCGGCGTCCTGGCCGGGCTTGACGAATTTGCCCCCACTGGCGTCCACCTGAGGAATGCTGCCATAGATTCCAGTCGTTTCCATCCTTTAAACTCCCTTGATTGTCGTCAACCCGCCTGCCGGCCACGCTTGTCGCATCCATGGCCGGGCCACTGGCCAAAATTTCCCGTTCCCGCCCGCCTTGCCACTAGCCTATCAAGTTTCGCGCCAAATGTGCGGCAGATGCACGACTTGTCATTCTTTGTTGTTTTTCAATGTGTTCTCGTCAACACCCGGACCAATCATCTCCGAAGTCCGACGCTTTCCAAACCTGCCGGGCAACATTTGCCCCCATCGTCAGACAATCAGGCTCAATCCGCCGCCACCGCCGCCACTCCCGTAGGTGGCCACGGGCCGCGGCGCCGGTTCCACACTCCGCGCCGGCGCTTCGGACCGCGTCCCGCCGCCCCGCCAGTCCACGAACTCCTGCCGGGCGGAATCGCCACCCTGGAATCCCCACTCCGGCGCGGGATGGCCTCCTCTGCCATCGTCCACATGGACCATCACCTCGCCCATGCCCAGATTCTGTCTGGCCAGCGCCTCGCGCAACTGGGGCATCTGACGTTGCAGAACCTCCCGCGCCGCGTCCGAATCGGTGGTGATCATCAGATGGACCTGGTGCTGGTCATCCACCACCAACCGCATATCCATGGCGCCCAGGTCCCGTGGATGGAGGGTGATGCGCACCTGTTCCGAGGCGCCGGGGCGGGAGATGACCCGCAACCGTCCCGCCTGTTCAGCAAGATCCTCGCCAAATGTGGGGGATTGGGCGGGCAACGTGGTCTGGGATTCAACGGTCGTCCGCGGGGTGGAGGCGTTGGGGCCGGGATTGCCCACCAGACGCAACAGGCTGGAGAAATCCGCTTTTTCTTCCGTGCCCTGGCCTTGCAGGGCCAGGGTGGTGTCGATGCGGGTCATGGACTTGACCGTCATGGCTTCGGCGATGTGTTGGGGGAGGGCGGCGGGCATGGTTCCGGACTGGCCAGGGAGCAGCCCCTGCCCCATCCCCTGGAACTGGTTCTGTCCGCCTGTGGTCTGCCCAGCCGCATCGGCGGCCGGGGATGGATGGGGGGTGAAGCCGGCCGGAGGCGACGCCATGCCCAAACAGACGTGAGGGGTGCCACAGGGAGGCGGCGCGCTCCCCGGCAGGCCGGAAAACATGGCTTCCCGGCCATCGTCGGCTTTTTTCCTGGCCCGGCTCTTGTTGGTCCCGGCGCTCTCTTCCCTGGCGGGCTGGACCTCTTTGGCAACCTGGGACTCCTGGGACTCACTGGCCTCCTCCAGTTCGTCCCGGCGGGCGGTGGTGGAGCGGGTTTCACGCTCCTGGCGACTTTTTTCCAGCTTCCGGGCTTGCAGCTCCTGCTCGCGTTCCTGGCGGGCGGCGGACGCTTCCTGATGCGCCTCCGGTTTGGCAACCGGTTTGCGAGCCTCGGCTTTCTCCAAGGCGGCTTGAAAACGGTCCGACTCCTCTTTGGCGGACTGGGCCACCGTCGGTTTCTCCGCGGCGGCGCTGGAACGGAGGTCCACCTGGAACAAAGAGATTTTGGCTGGTGTCATTTCATGCTCCCAAGACAAAACGGCGAAAGGAATGAATCGCTTCACGTGCATTGACATTTCAACTGCCGTGCCATTCTTTCAACATTTTGAAATGGAATATTTTTCTCTAAATTCACCCCGGTCGGGACGCGGCAAGATACTCCATCAGATGGGCATTTTATTCCCTGCACACCCGACGCGTTTTGCCCCATCCGTCCCCGGGACAACTCCAGCTGCCCTGTCGGCCTCCTTCACACCGCCACAGCGTATTCCACCGACCTCGGATTTTCCATGCATTGACTGGCGTTAAGAATCTCCATGCCGACCAGATTCCCTGCTTGATCGTAATCCATGATCACACCGGCCTTTTCCGAGATTCTGCGCGACAACGCGGAGATGGATTTCGCCGAACGGCAGAAGTTTACCGAGATCATCATCAAGGAGGCGGAACGGTTGACCCGTCTGGTCAATCAGATCCTGGACCTGGCCAAGATCGAGTCCGGCAAGATGGAGTGGCATGTGGTCGCGGTGGATTTGGCGCGTGTGGCCCAGGAGGCGCTGGACGCCACCCGGCAACTGTTCGACAACAAGTCGGTG
>JADGCR010000101.1 GCA_015228895.1 Magnetococcales bacterium | reverse complement strand
GACTGTCTGGATGAACGGCTTACCATTAGGCATGGATTAAAATAACCAATTATTCAGCCTTTCGTCAATGTTATTGAGTGCTGCTACATGACTTCCGATCAACTGCCAGGGAACGCTGTAGTGGTTCGTGTCCACCTCCACGCAGCAATCGTTATGTCAACCCGGCTCCACCCATCAATTCAGCGTGGTTGAGACACCAGCACCTCCTGTACCGCGGGGAGGAAGGCGCTCATGGCGGCGTTGAACTCCTGGAGGCAAGCCTTGCACTCCTCTGGAGGAGCGTTGTGCCGCAGGGCGTTCTCCAACGCCTTGGCAGCCGCCTGAACCGGCAGGGCGCTGATGTTGCCCGCCGTCCCCTTGATGCTGTGAACCAGACGCACCGCGACATCTTGATGATTGCTGTCCATGGCCTTTTGGATTTTTTCCACGTCGTTGCCATGATCTTTCAAAAAATCCAATACCAGTTCCCGGTAGAGCTCCATATTGCCCATCACCCGTTCCATGCCGCTGGGGATGTCCAGACCCGGGATGCGGGCCAGTTCATCGGTGATCGGATGGACAGGGGCCAGAGACACCTTGGAACGCAACTCCATGGGACGGATGAAACCGTGCTCCTCCAGCTTGACATAGAGCTGCTCGCGGTTGATCGGCTTGACCAGCGTGGCGGTGCTTCCCCCCTGGTAATAGAGGTTGGTGGCGGTTTCACTCTGTTCCATCCCGGTGATCATGCAGACGAAAGTCTCGAACTGGGGAGGAACCCCCAGCTCCTTTTCCAGAATGCGTATGGCCTGCAACGCCTCGTCCCCGTTCATGATGGGCATGAACAGATCCATGCAGATCAGATCATAGGGCTGGCCCTCGGATGCGGAGAGTTCGAAGGCTTCCACCGCCTCTTCGCCGTTTTCCACCAGATCGCATTGGCCCCATGCACCGAGAAACTCGCGCATGACCATCCGATTGGCCAGTTCATCGTCCGCTATCAGGATCTTCATTCAACTCATCTCCCTGTGGGTTGCGCGTTTTTTGTTCGTCCGACAGCGTGGATTGCAGCTGTTCCATTTCCGTAAGGAGCAGGGCGAGGTTGAGAAGAATCTTCTCCTTGTCCGTACCCCGCATGGCGAGTATGAGCTTGAAGGTGGCGTTTTTCAACTCCGCCGCGCCAATGAAACCGGCCGCATCCTTGATCGTGCGGGCATGCTCCTGCGCCTGCAACCACGCCTCGGCGGAGACGGCGGCCCGGAGAGCGCTGGTCTCCGGCAGGATATCCGTCAGGAAGGTCTGACGCCTGGCCAGGATCGCCACGTCGGTTTCCCGTATCGCCTGAAGGGTTTCCGGTTTGCGGAACATCTTTTTGCGCAACCAGGCAGGAACTTCCTCACGACCATTCTGGAACAGCCCGAAACGGGCGGCGATCCGCTCCACCACCTCCCAAAGCGCCGCGGGTTTGAACGGCTTGCTCAGGAAATCGTCCATGCCCGCCGCCAGACAGAGCTTTTCATCCTCCTTCATGGCGTTGGCGGTCACGGCCACGATGGGGATGTTCGGATTGATGTCGGGAACCTCGCCGGCGCGAATCGCCCTGGTGGCCAGGAATCCATCCATCTCCGGCATTTGCACGTCCATGAGGATGATGTCGAACGGGGTCGAGGCCAGGAGTTTCAACACCTCCCTGCCGTTTTCGGCGGTGGTGGTGCGATGACCGATGCGGGTGAGCGAGTCCACGGCCAGTTTCTGGTTGATCCGTTGATCATCCGCCACCAGGATGTGCAGAGGTCGGGGAGTGCGCTTTTTCAGGAGCAGAGGGCTTTTCTCCTCGTTGTGCGAACTGACGTCCTGACCGATGGCGCGCAGTATGGCGTGCAACAAGGGACGCTTCTTGATCGGTTTTCTGAGGACTTCGGCCACACCCAGGTTCAGGAAAGCCTGCTTGTCGTCCATCCGATGGGTGGCGGAGAGCATGACCAGAAACTTGCCGCTCCAATCGGGATCGTTGCCCGCCCGTTTCACCAGTTCGGTGCCTCCCAGATCCGGCAATTGACTGTTGATCAACGCCAGGACGAAGGGATTGTGATTGCGGGCGGCGTTCTGATAGCTGTGAATGGCCTCCAGACTGTTTTCCGCCACGGTGACCGTGACTCCCAACTGGGACAAAAGATCCGCCAGGGCGCGACGGACCGTTTCGTTGGACTCCACCACCAGCACGCGCATGCTGGCCAGATCCGGTACCTGCAGGGCGGCAGTCGAGACACTGGCGGGTTGCCGGATGGGCAGGGGGAGCAGGAAATTGAACACACTCCCCTTGCCCAGTTCACTTTCCACCCAGATGCGTCCCCCCATCAACTCCACCAACCGCTTGCTGATGGTCAGCCCCAATCCGGTCCCGCCGAACTTGCGGGTGGTGGTTTGGTCAGCCTGGGAGAAATCGTCGAAAATGGCGGCGAGCTTCTCGTTGGGAATGCCGATACCGGTATCGCTGACCGAGAAATGGAGTTGCGCGGAGGTCGCGGCTTCGGCGTGGGTGGGTGGGGTATTGTTGGCGACCCGGATGACGATCTCGCCGCAACTGGTGAACTTGATGCCGTTGTTGACCAGATTGATGAGAATCTGTCGCAGACGCAACGAATCGCCGGTGAGTTCCTCCGGGACGTTGGGCCGGATGTCGCACAGGATTTCCAACCCCTTTTTGGCGGCGGAAACGGCCAGGGCGTCGGTGGACTCCTCCAGCAGATTTCTCAGGTTGAAGGGAACCGGGTCGATCTCCAGCTTGCCGGCCTCGATCTTGGAAAAATCCAGGATGCTGTTGATCAGGGAGAGCAGGGATTCGCCGGAGGTCTGGATGATTTTCAGGTATTCCCGATGCTCCTCCGGGACTTCGCCCTGCAGGACCAGATCGGTCATGCCGATGATGGCGTTCATTGGGCTGCGGATTTCATGGCTCATGTTGGCCAGGAATTGACTTTTCGAGCGGGTGGCCTCCTCGGCCTTGATCTTGGCGGCCGCCAGATCCGCGGTGCGCTGCGATACCCGCACCTCCAACTCCAGGTTGAGGTTCTCCAACGCCTTGATGGTGTGCCAGACCTGCTGGGCCATGAGGGTGAAGGCATGGGAAAGGATGATCAACTCCTGGCTCCAGGGCACGTCGATGGTCTGCTGATAATCCCCGCCGGCCATTTTTTTCGAGGCCTCGGCCAGTTGATGGATGGGATGGGCGATGCTGCGGGAAAAAATGAACCCCAGGATCAGGGAGAGGGTCAGCATGAACAGAGTGACCTGGAAGGAGTGTTTGGCGTTTTCGGAAATGCGCACCATGAAATCCTGTTCCGGGATCATCACGCCCACGATCAGATCCAGCCCGAATTCATCCTGAAACGGGGTGAGGCGGATATCGATTTTTTGACCCTGATGTTGAATGGACAAGGATTGGGGCTGGTTGATCTTGATGGTGTTGCCGAATTTTTTGCGGGCGGCCTGGATGGTCTCCTGGAGAGCGGGATTTTGGATGTTCTCCCAGGTGACCCGCTGGAGCGTCTCCTGGTTGGGCATATGGATGGACAACGGGTCGTTGGAGGAGACCGCCATGAACGCACCATCCGGTTCCAGGATGAACGCCTGACCAGAGGGACTGATGGTGAGGGAACGCAGAAAATCACTGATGAATTTGAGATCCAGGTCCACTCCGATCACGCCCAGGGGCGGTTTTCCGGGTTCCTTGAACATGCGGGAGACGGTGATGCCCAACACACCGTCGGTGAAGGTGTAGACCGGACTCCAGACCGGACGGTCAAGCTTGATGGCGCCCACATACCAGGGTCTGGGTCTGGGGTCCCATTCGATCTCCCGGATCGGTGCCAGATGGTTGCCCAGACCATCCAACGGATAAAAGATCCTTTTGGGGGGATCCAGGATGATTCTGGATTGGAAGGAGCCGTCATTTTCCCGGAACACCGCCACGCCCCGTCCCTTTTCGTCCCCGAAAAAGACGCTGCGGACCTGGAATTCGTTGGTCTGATGAAAGAAAATGCGTTCCACCTCCTGATAGTTCTTGTGTCCGTCAACGAGGCTGTGCCACATCTTGGAGTTCAGGGAGACCAACGAGGGGGGGATTTTGAAGAATGACTGGATATGGGACTGAATCCGTCCGCTGGTCTCGGTCATCAGACGCTGGGTGAGTTCCTGAACCGCCTGTTGTCCGGTGGTGTAGGAGAGATACCCGGAGACACCTCCGGCCAGAAAAATCAACAAGGTGAAAGGAATGACAAGCAAGGTCAGGAGCGGCCATGCGCGAATGCTCAAGAAACCCATCGATCGACTCCTGTCCCAACTAGGATTGGGTGGCATGTAAACAAATCATGGGTTTACCATAACCTGGACGTGAAAAAATGTACAGGCTTTTTGCATGCATCGCTGTCGGAGGGGAGTGTCAATCCAGACGCTGCAGCATCTCCTTGCGATAGGGGATCAACTCCTGGAACGCCCCTTGACGGATCTTGCGCGCCCAGGCGGGGTCCGCGAGCAGTGCCCGACCCACGGCGACCAGATCGAATTCGTTCCGCGCCAGTCGCTCCAGCAGGGGATCGATGCCCGTGGGATCGGCCTTGGACCAGGAGAGATCATCCAGACCGATGCTGCCAACCGTGATGGTGGGACAGTGGGTGAGCTGTTTGGTCCAACCCGCCAGATTCAGCGAGGAGCCGGGGAATTCCGGATCCTGGTAACGTCGGTTGCTGGCGTGGAAAATATCCACCCCGGCCTGTTTCAATGGCAGGAGCAGTTCCGCCAGTCCCTCCGGGGAGTCCACCAGACGGGTCTGGTAATCCTGCGGTTTCCATTGGGAGAAACGGAACAGGATCGGAAAATCCGCTCCGACTGCGGACCGGGTGGCCGCCACCACCTCCACGGCGAAGCGGAGACGGTTGGCGAAATTGCCGCCATACTTGTCGGTGCGTGTGTTGGTTCTCTCCCAGAGAAACTGGTCGATGAGATAGCCATGGGCGCCGTGGATTTCCACGCCGTCGAAACCGGTATCCCTGGCATTGCGCGCCGCGGCAGCATAGGCGTCGATGATGCGGGGGATGTCGGTTTCTTCCGACATGGCCCGCACCAGGAGCCGGTCCCCATCCCATACCTCCGAGGGCCCCAGACCCGGGTGTTCCGGATTGGGAGGTTGTCCCAGATGATGGACTTCTCCCACATGCCAGATTTGTGGCATGATGCGACTTCCGGTCGCGTGCACCGCGTCGATCACCTTGCGCCAGCCTGTCAGCGGGGCGTCGCCGTACATCAAGGGGCAGTTCGGATACCCCCCGGCCGCCGGATCATCGATGAGCACCCCCTCGGTGATGATCAGTCCCACCCCATTGGCGGCGCGTCTGGCATAGTAGTCCGCCACCTGGTCGGTGGGTACGCCGTTGGGAGATTGGCTGCGGGTCATGGGCGCCATGACCACCCGGTTGGGGAGGTGGAGAGAGCCGAGTTGAACCGGTTCGAACAGCAGATCGGTGGAGAGGGTCATGCCTGGGCCATTTCATTGTTTTTCGAGTTGGGAGAAAGCGCCGCCGCGGGTCCGGTTCCGTGGTGGATCGTTCCGCGGCGGCACGGCGGGGTCAATGCATGCCGATGGCTTCCCGATAAAGATGGATCATCGCTTCCTGTTCTTCCAGGGCTGCCCGTTCCATTTTCCGGATTTTCAGGATCTCGCGCATGGTTTTGACATCGAAGCCATTGCTTTTGGCGTCCAGAAAGACCGATTTGATATCATCGGCAATGGCGACTTTTTCTTCTTCCAGGCGTTCGATGCGCTCGAAATACTGCATGAGCACATCTCCGGCGATGCCTTGATATTCGGTGGGACGGGAAGCGGTGTGGGTGTGGGTCTGGGGCATGGGAGACTCCTTGATTCATTTCTGTAAACGGTGAAAATGTCAATAAAGCGACACCTCTGTTCCGGGTGTGTGCGGGGAGTGAAGCAAGAGGTGTGCCCTTGTCTTGCGATGCGGGGGGGACAAGTGGAAAAGAGTGCGCTATGATTGAGTTTTGCCCTTGCAGAGCTGTTTTGGGAGATTGGGAAATGTCTGAAAATGCATTTTTCTTGCCTGTGCCCGCCGGGACTGCCCGTCGATTGGCGGTGGGATGGTTGTATCTGGCGTTGTATTCATTGATTGGCGCGGGATTGGTGGTCATCTTGATTCTGATCGCCCGCACTCCGTGGTTGCACACCCTGCTGCCCTGGACCGGATCGTTCAAGACGGCGCTGGTGATCCATGTGGATTTGTCCGTACTGGTTTGGTTTTTGGCTTTTGCTGGTTTTCTGGCCAGCCTGAATCTGGCGGATGGAGGGGGGCGGATCGGTTTGGTGGCCTTGGGGGTGGCGGGAGTTGGAGCGGTGTTGATCACCTTTTCCCCGTTTTTGGGGGTGGACGCGCCGTACATGAACAACTATGTGCCGGTGTTGGAGAATGGGGCCTTTTTTCTGGGTTTGCTGTTGTTTCTGACCGGGAGCGGGGTCATGGCCGGTTATGGATTGCTGGCTGGTCGTGTTTCCGATGGTTGGTCCCGCGGGTCCGGGGTACTGCAGTTTGGTTTGCGCAGTGGTTTGTTGATTTTATTGATCTCCCTTGGTTCGTGGATATGGAGTTTCGTCGCCACCCCCCGTGTTCATGAGGCGGTACTGTATTATGAGGCCGTGTTTTGGGGGGGTGGACATCTGTTGCAGTTCACCCATACGCAGTTGTTGGTGGTGGTGTGGCTTTGGCTGGCCAGTGGAGCGGGTGGGCGGGTGGATTTGACGCCCAGGGTTGGGGCCTTGATTCTATTGTTGGGTGCCTTGCCGATTGTTTACGCTGTATGGTTGCATGTGCAGTTTCGACCGGGGGAACCTGGATTTCAGATCGGCTTTGCGGATTTGATGAAATATGGAGGGGGTGTGGCCGCCTTGCCTGTGGGATTGGCGGTGGTTTTGAGTCTGCGCACCGCCCCTGCCGACCCCGCCTTGCGACCGTTCCGGGTGGCCTTGTTGTTGTCTGTCGTATTGTTTGGAGTGGGAGGGGTGATTGGTTTTTTGATTCAGGGGGTCAATGTGACCATTCCGTCCCATTATCATGGATCGATTGTTGCGGTGACGGTGGCCTATATGGGGTTGACCTATCTGTTGCTTCCCCGGTTGGGATTCCGGTCTGTCGCAGGACGTTTGGCGGTCTGGCAGTTGTTTGCGTATGGAGGTGGTTCGTTGTTGCATGTTTTTGGCTTGGCTTGGTCTGGCATGCTGGGTGTGCAGCGCAAAACCGCAGGCGCCGCCCAGGGCCTGGAGACGATCTCCAAGAAACTGGCCATGGGCTTGACCGGAGCGGGTGGTCTGATTGCCGTGCTTGGAGGCATCCTGTTCCTGGTGATCTGCTTTCGGGCCATTCGTCGGCACAGACCAGAGGGTCAATTGTGATTTTTTTTAAATCAGATCACCTGCGGAGGTTGTCAGATGCGTTTGAATTGGAGTACATTCTGTCTGGAGTGCGGAGGAGTTCCAGAGCGGTTGAATGGGACGGTCTCGAAAATCGTTGTGGGGGCAACCCCACCCAGGGTTCGAATCCCTGCTCCTCCGCCATTTAGTTTTTACTCGCATTCTTCAGTTATCGAACCTCCGGCACACCCTGCCGAAATCTCCAAACAAATTCAAAGGTTAGCAAACAACGACGGAGAACACACTGCACCCGTTGTTGCCCTCCCATTGCCTTTTCTGGCTCCAGGACTCTCCTTTTTTGCCTCTCTTCTCCAA
>JADGCR010000100.1 GCA_015228895.1 Magnetococcales bacterium | reverse complement strand
CAGCAATCCGCGCAGCGCGCCCAACAGGCCGCCGCAGGCGGCGCCTTTTTCCGGCCCCGCAACCCGGCACGGAACACCGGCCATGAACAACCTGCGCGACGTGCGGCGCGTCTGGGCGCTCTTCTTCTTCTGCCTGTTGCTGTTCCTGCTCTGGGTGACCGATTTCTCCCGCCTCAAGGGGTACGAGGTCGGCCTGCTGCTGGAGCTGGATCCCCTCACCGCGCTTGCCACCTTTTTCACCAGCCGCACCCTCTATCTGGGTCTGGCCCTGGCCCTGGCGATCCTGATTCCCACCCTGTTCCTGGGGCGTTTCTTCTGCTCCTGGATCTGCCCGCTGGGCAGCCTGAACCAGTTCTTGAGTTATTTTTTCAACCGCAAGCGGCCTTCCGAGGAGTACGAGCGCAACCGCTACCGCCCCTGGTACCGGATCAAGTACTACCTGCTGGCGGTGTTGATTCTCTTGGCCGGTTTTGGCGCCTTGCAGATCGGACTGCTGGATCCCATCGCGCTCGTTTACCGTTCCTTCATCATCGCGCTTATCCCCGCCGGGGAGCACCGGATCTATCAGGGCGGCGTGCTGGTGGGGGCGCTCCTGATCCTGCTGCTGCTCTCCAACCGCTTCATCACCCGCTTCTGGTGTCGCACCCTCTGTCCCCTGGGAGCGCTGCTGGGCTTCTTCTCCCAATGGTCTTTGCTGCGCATCCGCCGGGATGTGGAGAAGTGCGTGGGGTGCGGCAAGTGCCTCTACGCCTGCCAGGGGGCGGCGGATCCGGACAGCCGGGTGCGGCATACCGAATGCCTGGTCTGCTTCAACTGCGTCGCGGCGTGCGGCGAAGGGGCGTTGCATTACGGACTGGCCAGGGAGCGCAGCTCGGTGGGGCGGCCCCTGGACATGGAGCGGCGCCGTCTGGCCGAAAGCGTGGCGGTGGGGTTGTTGGCGCTGCCGGTGCTGAAGGGCTCCCTGTCGGCGCGCAGCGTGGTGGCCGCCGAGGTGATCCGTCCTCCGGGGGCGCTGACGGAAGTGGACTTCCTCGCCCGCTGCATCAAGTGCGGGCTCTGCATGCGGGTCTGTCCCACCCATGTGTTGCAGCCCGCCCTGCTGGAGGCGGGGCTGGAAGGGCTCTGGACCCCGCTGCTGATCAACACGGTCGGCTACTGCGAGCACCATTGCGTGCTGTGCGGCCAGGTCTGCCCCACGGCGGCGATCCGGCCCATCACGGTTCCGGAAAAGGTGGGGGTGAAGCCTTTCGCAGGGCCGATCCGCATCGGCACCGCCTTTTTCGAGCGCGGGCGCTGCCTCCCCTGGGCCATGGACGTGCCCTGCATCGTCTGCGAGGAGATGTGTCCCACCTCTCCGAAGGCGATCTGGTACGAAACCGTGGAGGTGACCGGACGGGAGAAAGATCGCAAGGTGACGCTGAAACGGCCTTTCGTGCAGCCGGATCTCTGCATCGGCTGCGGCATCTGCGAGAACAAGTGCCCGGTGGTGGGCAAGGCGGCGATCCGGGTCAGTTCGGTGGGGGAGAGCCGCTCCCGGGAGAACCGGATGCTGTTGTGATCCGGGCGCTTACGAGCGCCCCACATCCCGGCGCGCGGTGGAGATGGTCACCGTGAAGCCCGCCACCACGTCCAGGAACGACATGACGGTGAAGATCAGAAACAGTATGGTCCCGGCCGGGGCGAAGATCAGGAATTCCACCAGATAGAAGACGAAGACCACCATGGAGAGCAGGTGGTCCACGATGGATTCGGTGCCGGAGCGGGTCGCCTTGAAGATCTCGATGTAGAGGGCGAGCACCCCGGCCAGGATCAGGATGTCGGCCACCGTGAAGGTCAGCGCCCCCCCGGAGGTGAGAGCGATGGCGTAGACCGGGGTGGCGGGCAGGATTTCCAGCTGGATCTTGTGGGCGAAGATGAGCCCGTTGAGGATGACCAGGAAGTAGGTGAATAGCGGTATCGAGCCGAGCAGTCCCATGACGTGACCAGAGCTGAAAGGTGGATGGATTACGTTATTGTCATCCAAACCGGGATTGCGTGCAAGAAAAACGCTTTTCGTGCGCGGGAAAAACGCTTCGCCCCCTTGCGGGCCGGGTCGGGCGCACCCATATAGGAGCAGAAAAATCCCCGGTGCAAACCGGGGGATCCGTTTCGAGCAAACATCATCACCATCTGGAGGACGCAGGCATCATGAGCATGGCGGAAGGGAAACAGACACGGGCGTTCCAAACCGAGGTCCGGCAGCTTTTGGACCTGATGATCCACTCCCTGTACAGCAACAAGGAGATTTTTCTGCGGGAACTCATCTCCAACGCCTCGGATGCGGCGGACAAGCTGCGCTTCGAGGCGATCGCCAACGACAGCCTCTATGAAGGGGAGGCCGAACTGGCCATCCGCATCACCTTCGACAAGGAGGCGGGCACCCTCACCATCGCCGACAACGGCATCGGCATGACCCTGGAGGAGGTCGCCACCAACATCGGCACCATCGCCAAATCCGGCACCAAAGAGTTCCTCCAGGCCATGAAGGAGGAGCAGAGCAAGGATGTCAATCTGATCGGTCAGTTCGGGGTCGGTTTCTATTCCGCCTTCATCGTCGCCGACCGGGTGACGCTGATCTCCCGCAAGGCGGGGGTCGCCAGCAACGAGGCGGTGCGCTGGGAGTCGGCCGGGGATGGGGAGTACACCCTGGAAACCGTCACCAGGGAGGGGCGTGGCACCGAGGTCATCCTGCACCTGCGCGCAGAGGAGAAGGATTTTCTCGACGGCTGGCGTTTGCGTTCGGTGGTGCGCAAATTTTCCGATCATGTCTCCTGGCCCATTCTGATGCTCAAATCCGAGGGCTTCACCCCCGATGAGGAGGAGGAGATCGACAGGGACGCGGAAGCCCAGCCCAAGGAGGAGAAGGCCCCGGAGTGGGAGACGGTCAACAAGGCCTCCGCGCTCTGGGCCCGCTCCAAGAGCGAGATCAGCGCGGAGGAGTATCAGGAGTTCTACAAGCACGTCAGCCATGACTTCGAGGAGTCCCTGGCCCACATCCACGCCCGTCTGGAAGGGAAGTACGAATACACCGTACTGCTCTACATTCCCAAACGGGCGCCCTTCGATCTCTGGGACCGGGAGCGCAAGCACGGGGTGCGGCTCTATGTGCGTCGGGTCTTCATCATGGAAGGGGCCGAGGATCTCATGCCCCGCTACCTGCGCTTCGTGCGCGGCGTGGTGGACTCTTCCGACCTGCCCCTCAACGTCTCACGGGAGATTCTGCAGAAGAATCCTGCGGTGGAGGCGATCCGCAAGGGCATGAGCAACAAGGTGTTCACCCTGCTGGAGGAGATGGCCAAAAACGACGCCGAGAAGTATCAGGGTTTCTGGGAGACCTTCGGCGTGGTGCTCAAGGAGGGTGTGATCGAGGATTTCGCCAACCGGGAGCGCATCGCCAAACTGCTGCGTTTCTCTTCCACCCACGCCGACAACAAGAACCCGGATGTCTCCCTGGAGGCCTATGTGGGCCGCATGAAGGAGGGGCAGAAGGCGATCTACTACGTCAACGGCGAATCCTTCGACGCCGCCCGTCACCATCCCCATCTGGAGGTGTTCCGCAAGAAGGGGATCGAGGTGTTGCTGCTTTGCGACCGGGTGGACGAGTGGCTGGTGACCCATCTGCACGAGTTCGACGGCAAGCCGTTGCAATCGGTGGCCAAGGGCGGCCTGGATCTGGGCGAGTTGGAAGGTGAGGAGGACAAAAAGGATCTGGAGCAAAAACAGGGCGAATTCAAGGATCTGCTGGAGAAGGTGCAGAAGGGCCTGGGCGAGCGGGTCAAGGAGGTGCGGGTCACCAACCGCCTTACCGATTCCCCCTCCTGCCTGGTGGGGGGCGAGTATGACATGAGCGCCTCCATGGAACGGATCCTGCGCGAGGCCGGTCAGAAGACCCCGGCGGCCAAGCGCACCCTGGAGCTCAATCCCGCCCATCCTCTGGTGGTGCGGCTCAAGGAGGAGGGGGATGCGGGGCGTTTCAACGATTTGAGCCATCTGCTCTTCGATCAGGCCCTGCTGGCCGAGGGGGGACAGTTGGAGGATCCCGCCGATTTCGTACGTCGTCTCAACGGTCTGCTGCTGACCGCGCTTTAGATCCGGAGTGTCCGGTTAAGACAAGTATTACGGGGACCGGGGGCGGTATCCGCCCCCGGCGGGCCGGGGTGGAGGCCCGTGAATTTGGCGTTGATTCTGGAGCGCTTTGACGTAAGCGGATTGCTTGATCCATCCGCGCTGCGTGCCCAGTGGCCGCCGCAGGCGGCGCCTGTTCGACAATCGATTTCATTTCCGATGGCAATGGAATCGGAATCAGGTATGCTTCCGCCGGAAGAGCCGACCTTCCGCGGCAGGCTCATTGCCGGACTGTTTGATGATGGGACCTCCGGATTTCACCGGGCTCTGAGGTGGATTCCCGGCTGACGCCGCGGAGATCGGAGAGCTTCCCGTTCTGACCGACCGGGCCATGGTCAATCTGTTGTGCGAGCAGGGGGGCCAATTGCCGACTCCAGCTCCGGATCGCACGGGGTTTGACGTGGAGGGTGTCGACAAAGTCCTCATCCTGGATGCCGTCCTCTGGCAAATGGATCCACTTCATCTGGGACACCGTTGCCATCTCTTCCAGGAAAAGCCGCAACTTCAGTTTGTAAAGCCAGACATGCGGGGAAAGTTCCTTGAACCACCGGGGCAAGGGGAGATCCAGCAATACGATTTGATGTCCCTTCTCCGCCAATTGACGGATCATCAGACCCAGCAGGTTGAACTGCTCATCATACAGATTCCCCTCCAACTCGTCTTTGCCCCGGAAGAAGTTCTTCACCGCAGCCCGGCTCTTCTGATCGTCCCACACCATCCGGTTCAACTCTTCCGCATCCGGCGTGGGCGCCGGGGTGCTCTTCTGGCCGGTGAACCAATCCTCCAGAGCTCCGGCTCTCTCTGCCACAAACTTCTTGACACGGTTACGGTATACATGATTCACCACGATGCCGGGATGCAGCAGCGTAATGAGCGCTGGCAGACGAGCCATGGGCAGCGCGGGTTTAACCGCTCCATCCCGCTCAGTGAACCAGAAATAGCGTAACTGCTCTGAATCGATCGCAGGGCGGATCATGTTCTTCCAGTAAATCCGGTCAGGAAACATCGTATTGAAGGTGATCCCCAGGACAAACACCGTCTCCGGAACCGGATGTGGGGGGAAGATGGCCTCATAGTACGCGGCCACCCGATACAATTGGGAGATGTTGGAATGAGGCAGGCCAAGGTTGTAGAGCGTGTAACCCGACAGTGCGGAGGAACTCTCACGGCGATCAAAAGTGTACCGGACGTTGGATCCACCCAGAAGCAGCACCTTTTTCTCCCGACCCATGAGCGCCCTGGGATAGACCGTGTATTCCAAAGGGGGACGGGCGTGGGTATCCACTGCGCGCATGTAACCCTCCGTGGTGGCCAGGTTCTCATCCAGCCGTTCCCAAACCGAGTCCAGAGGATACAGCCAGGCAGTGACCAGCCATGACAAGGCGTACAAGCCCAGAAAAAATCCCGACAGCAATCCCGCCTGACGCCAGATCCAGCCCATCTCAGAAACCCTGATAAACAAAAACGGGGCTGGCGTTGTCCATCCATAAGGCGTTAAACAGCAACATGACTTTGGTTGCCAGCCACATGTTGCCGACAAAAAACCGATGCGCCAAGGGTACTGCCCCCGTCATGCGACGGTTCCACCAACCCTGAACAACGTCCACGACCCCCAACAGCATGATTGACGCCCCCACCACCCCAAAGAAAGCTCCCGCCAATCCCTCAACACCCAGACCCTCCACCAACAGGCGTATTTGCCAGGCATCCAGAAACAAACAGGTCAGCGACAGGGAAAAATAACTGAACATCAAACCCCGGCACAAAGCGCGATACCAATGCCGACCTTTCAAACGACCATACCCATCCCGACCCAGCCATGCCCGCGTCCACAACTGATATAATTTATTCGCGCTGGTCCCGATGGCCTGTAGCAGCCCAAACAGCAGAAAAGCCTTGGTGGTCCCATGCCAGACGCCCAGGAGCAAAAAAGTGGCAAAGAGACATAACACGACCAGATAAGGGCCGATAACCGGACTGACTAGCCGATATTTCAACCATTTGAGCAAAGGATTGAAAAAATACCATTTGAACCATTCCGACAGGGTGATGTGCCAACGGGACCACAGTTCCAGGAAATTTTCCGCCTGGAATGGCCGATTGAAATTCTCCGGCAGCACAAATCCGAACAGGCGACCGCAACCGATGACCATGTCCATATAGCCAGAAAAATTCATGTACAAATACAGGAGATAAAGCAGGGACGCCATGCCGTGAGCGAACATCAACCCGAACCGTTCCGTCCCGTGAGCGGCAATTTTCATCAGTACGGTTTTTTCATAAGCATTGAAAGCCTCCAGCAACAAAACCGAAAACAAACTGACCTTGATAATACCGTCCAGGATTCGGGAGAAGGCTGAAAAGATCTCTTCCCGAGAGACCCCTTCCAAACCGGGACCATGCCATTGGGCGAGAAAATCCTGATGGCGCTGAATGGGCCCGGAAATGAAATTCAGGAAAAAAAAGATGTAATTCAAATACAGCGCCAGACCGGGAGGGGACGTGAGCGCGCCGCTTTGCAGATCCAGCAGCAACTGCAACATGCGAAACAGGATGTAAGACAACCCGATCGACAGACAGGCAAACGGCAATTCCGGAAGGAAATCCACAATGGAATATCGTTTCAGATAAGCAAACAACAGAACCAGAATGACAATAAAGCAAAACAGGAGATCCTGGCGCGGATGACGATGTAAAATCCGGATCAAACCGTATCCCAGCAAGACAAAACCAAAAAGCGGCAACACGGAAATCAAGGAGGGGGCGAAACTGCCGATGAAGACCGCATTGATCCCCAACAGGACCGCCTGTCGGCTGCCCGTGGTCCGCAGAGCGTGAAACAGGGTCAAGGAGACGAAGAAAAATACGAAAAACGTCAATGAGCCAATTGTCATCCCCGCCTCATGGTGGCTAGGCCGGCAAGCGTTCCAACAGCAGATCGATCATGGCGCCCACATCGTGCAGTCTTCCCACCTCGGCGGCGTTCAAACGCACGCCAAACTCCATTTCCGTGGCGATTATCAGGGAAATGTGCTCCAGGGAATCCCACTCCTCTATGTCTTTGGCCGTAGTCGTGTCACAAATTTGCAGGGTTTCGTCATCAAAAACCTCCTGGAACACCAGGTTGAGACGCTGCATGACCTCAAAGCGACGTGGATCCATGGCGACAACCCCATATTGATCAGTGAATGCAAAATCGCATAAACACAAGAATGCGTCCAACATAAAAAGTTCGCAGGCCGTTCAGAGGCCCTTGTCAAACCGATGGTCGGGATCTGACGCAGCCACTACGTCCAAGAGTTTTCGGCGTGCCATTCGGCCCGTCAACTGCCCAAATAATCAAAGTCCCATGCCTATTCAGACGTTTATGCAAACTTCATGCTAAAGCTGTCTTCCAGGCGCGGTTTGGCAATCGTCCAACCGCGCCTGGAAGGGAGGGGTTGCGGCGCGCCCGAAACCGGAACTAATGATTTGTCTGAACGATTGCCAAGCCATTCTATGGCGTTTCCGAGCGAATATACACCGGTTGCAACGGGCTCGCCTCTGCCACGGACAACGACCAGCGGCTGATCCCTTCGGTTTCGCCCAACAATTGATAACCCAAACGTTCGAA